>JAENWO010000428.1 GCA_016649925.1 Actinomycetales bacterium | reverse complement strand
GGCCCGTCCGGCTGGGTGCCGAGGCGCCCCAGCGCCCGAGCCGCTGCGCCAGCACGGCGATCGCCACCGGCCCGGCCGTGGAGGTGCGCAGCACGTGCGTTCCGAGGCGCACGGTCGCGCCGGCGCCGTCCACGACGTCGACCTCCTCACCGGAGCGCATCCGGCGCACGGTCGCGGCGTGCCGGGCCTGCGGCCAACGCAACGTGAACGCAACGTGAACGCATCGCCCACGCTGACGCCGTCGAGCGCGCCAACGCCGGCGGCGAAACCCGCGGTGCTCATCGGCCGATGGTCACCGCGGTGCTCGTCCTCCGATGGTCCCGGCGGTGCTCAGCGGCCGGCGAACTTGTCGCGCAGGCGCGAGAAGACACCGGGAGTGGCCGGGGACAGCCACGCCTCGGGACGCTCCTCACCACGTAGCGCGGCGAGCTCACGCAGCAGGCGCTCCTGGTCCTCGTCGAGCTTCGAGGGGATGGTCACCCCGACGTGGACGTGCAGGTCACCACGGCCCCCGCCGTTGAGGTGCCCGATGCCGAACCCGCGCAGCGTGACGACCTCATCCGGCTGGGTGCCGGGACGGATGTCGATGTCCTTCTCACCGTCCAGCGTCTCCAGCGTGAGGACGGTGCCGAGCGCCACCGCGGTCATCGGCAGCTCGGTCGTGCAGTGCAGGTCATCCCCGCGGCGGGCGAAGAGGGCATGCCGCTTCTCGCGGATCTCGATGTAGAGGTCGCCGGGCCGTCCCCCGCCGGGGCCGACCTCGCCCTGGCCGGACAGCTTGATCCGGGTCCCCTCGTCGACGCCGGCGGGCACGTTGACCTTGACCGTGCGGCGCGTCCGGACCCGGCCCTCGCCGGAGCACTCCGGGCACGGGTCGCTGATGAGGGAACCGAAGCCGCCGCACGCGGCGCACGCGGCGGTGGTCATGACCTGGCCGAGGAAGGAGCGGACGACGCGCTGCACGGAGCCTCGTCCACCGCACACCGCACACGTGCGGGGCGCGGTGCCCGGGCGGCAGCAGGTGCCCTGGCAGGTGGTGCAGACGACCGCCGTGTCCACCTGGATGTCCCGGGAGACGCCGAACGCCGCCTCCGCCAGGTCGATGTCCATGCGGATCAGCGCGTCCTGTCCGCGGCGCGACCGCGGTGTCGGCCCGCGCTGGGCGCCACCGCCGGCGGCCGCCTGGAAGAACGTCTCGAAGATGTCGGAGAACCCGAAGTTCGCGCCCCCGCCCATCCCGCCGTTCGTTCCGGAGCCGCCCATGTCGTACCTGCGGCGCTTCTCGGGGTTGGACAGCACGTCATGGGCAGCGGCGATGTCCTTGAACGTCTCTCCGGCTTCCGCACCGGCGACGTCCGGGTGGTGCTGCCGGGCCAGCTTGCGGTAGGCGCGCTTGATCTCCTCCGTGCTCGCGTCACGGGAGACACCAAGGGTCGCGTAGTAGTCGCTCACAGATCGCTTTCTTCGAACGGTGGAGCCGGCTCAGCCGGCGAGGATCTTGGACAGATAGCGGGCCACGGCGCGCACGGACGCCATCGTGGACGGGTAGTCCATGC
Source organism: Actinomycetales bacterium (assembly GCA_016649925.1). Taxonomy (GTDB): domain Bacteria; phylum Actinomycetota; class Actinomycetes; order Actinomycetales; family Beutenbergiaceae; genus JAENWO01. The sequence continues at coordinate 1,359 of JAENWO010000428.1, read as the reverse complement.
GGGTGGGACCGAGGATGCCGAGCTGCGCGACGGCGCCGATCCCCTCACCACCGTACCCACTGGCGATGATCGAGGTCTCACTGAGGTTCTCGTGGTGCGTCTCCCGGCCGATGCGCACGGCGAGCGGCGTGCCGGGGGCGTCGTCGGCCATCTCGGACAGCAGGTGCAGCAGCACCACCTGCTCCTCGAGGGCTTCGAGCACGGGGCCGATGGTGCCGGGGAAGTCGACGTCGGCGCGCGCCAGGTTCGCGGTACCGGCCATCACAATGCGCTCCTCGACGCTCTCGGACATCGTGTCCAGCACCACCCGGGAGACGTCGCGCACAAGGTCCTGGTCAGCGGGCGCGAACGCCACCGCGAGCTCTTCGAGTGCCACGCGCAGCTGGGGCAGCCGCCGCCCGACGCCCACCGCGTTCAGCCGGGCGCGGAGCTCGGCCACGAGCACTTCGTCCGCCGGCGTCCCCCGCTCCACGCTGCGCTGCTCCACGCGGCCGTTGTCGGTGATGATGATGACCATCAGCCGGGCGGGCCCCGAGGGCACCAGCTCGACGTGGAGCAGCGTCGAGCGGCGCAGCGAGGGGTACTGGACGACCGCGACCTGCTGGGTGAGCTGCGCGAGGAGCCGGACCGTGCGCTCCAGGACGTCCTCGAGGTCCACGGCCCCCTCGAGCAGGTCCGTGATGGCCCGCCGCTCCGCCGGGGAGAGTGGCTTGACCACGGAGATCTGGTCCACGAAGAGCCGGTAGCCCTTGTCGGTGGGGATCCGGCCCGCCGAGGTGTGGGGCTGCGCGATGTAACCGCCCTCCTCGAGCGCTGCCATGTCGTTGCGGATCGTCGCGGGTGAGACGTCGAGGTTGTGGCGCTCGACGAGGTTGCGGGAACCGACCGGTTCGCGGCTGCGGACGTAGTCCTGCACGATCGCGCGAAGCACGTCGAGCTGACGCTCCGAGCTCATCCGGCCACCTCCTCGTCAATCAGCGCTCTGCCAACGTGAGTGCCAATTCTACGCGTTGCTCCCGCATCTCCCGAGGAAGGGTGCGTAGCCTCGGTCGATGACCAGCGACCGCTACGGCACCGACATCCTGTCCGCCGACCCGCATGCCCGCCGCACCCCGCGCACCACCGACGTCCCAGCCGAGCCGGGCCTGGTCGTCGAGGACGTCGAGACCGGCTGGGTCGGCGCCGTCGTCCTCGTCGAGAAGAGCGGTGGCATCCGCGTCGTCGTCCTCGAGGACCGCAAGGGCCGCACCCGCACGTTCCCCCTCGGCGCAGGCTTCTGGGTCGAGGGCAGACCCGCGCGCCTGGTCCCGCACCGTTCCGCACCCGCCGTCCGGAGTCCGGCCCGCACGGCCAGCGGTT
>JAENWO010000172.1 GCA_016649925.1 Actinomycetales bacterium | reverse complement strand
ACCTCCGGCACCTCCCCCACCCCCACCTCCGGCACCTCCCCCGCGAGTCAGTGGACTAGCGGCGACTTAGAACTCCAGGGACCGCTGACTCGCCGCGAACTCCCTAACTCGGCGCCGGCGACGGAGGCGGTGCTTCTTCTGGCGTGCGACCTGCCCTTCGCTCGCGACGCCGTCGGACCCTTGCTGCGCGCCTTCGCCCCGCTTCCGGCCGATGTCGACGGCGCCTGCCTACTGGACCGTGACGGCCGGCCGCAGTGGCTCGTCGGTGTGTACCGCCGGACGGCGCTCGAGGGCGCCCTCGCGGAGCTCGGCGGCGTGCGGGGCGCCCCGGTGCGCGCGCTGGCCGGGCACCTGCGACTCGTCGGGGTCCCCGATGCCGGATCGGGAGCCGTCGACGTCGATACCTGGGAGGATCTGACCAGGGCCGAGACGATCCGGGCCGGAACCGACCGGACCGGAACCGACCGGGCCGAGCCCGATCCCCCCGAGGAGAACCGATGAACCGCGACCTTCCCCCGATCCAGCACTGGGTGACGACGTTGGCCACCGAGCTGGGCGTCGACCCCGCGCTCGTGGACCTGCGAGCGCTCCTGGACATGACCCGGGACGTCGCCCATCACGTCGACCGCCCGGCCGCGCCCGTGAGCGCGTTCATCGTGGCGCTGGCCGCTGCCCGCAACGGGGGGACGCCCGACGCCGTCCGGCAGGCATGCGACCGGGCGGGCGAGCTCGCCCGAGCCTGGGCCCCGGAGGTGCACCAGTGAGCGAGGTCCGATACTTCGCGGCCGCCGCCGAGGCCGCCGGCTCGAACGGGGAGTCCCTCGCCGCGACGACCGTAGGCGAGCTGCGTGAGCTGATGGTCGAGCGACACGGGGAGGAGCTGGACCGGGTCCTGACCCGCTGCTCCCTGCTGGTCAACGGCGTCCGCGGTGAGGCTGACACGGTGCTCGCCGAGACCGACGTGGTCGACGTGCTGCCGCCGTTCGCTGGCGGCTGACGCTACCGCTCGATCGTCTCGGCGAGCCGGGTGGCCGCGTGCTCGAAGAGGGCGTCGGCCGGCTCGAACCCACCGACGAAGTGACCACCCAGCTCGAGGGTAATCATCCCGATGACCTGGGCGAGGCCCGCCACTGTCCGGGCCAGCACCTCGGGCGGGATCTGCTCGCCGAGCAGGGAACCGGCGGCGGTGAGCTGACCGACCAGCCCGGACTCGCCGTCGGGCAGGGCCCGCACGGACGTGAAGAGCCCGGCGCGCGCCGCCTCGTCGACGATGCCGGAGAACGCGGTCATCACCCGCTCCGCCGGCACCGTGGTGTCCACCGGGGCGCGGTAGCCCGGCACCGGCGTGCCGTAGAGGAGGGTGAACTGGTGCGGGTGGGCGAGCGCCCAGTCCCGCATCGCGGTGCACACCGTGACCCACCGGCGCCGGAAGCCCGCGGACGTGCGCGTCGCCTCGGCGGCGATCGTGTCCTGGGCCGCCCAGAGGGCGTCGGCCAGCTCGCTGTAGAAGTCGATGAGCATCGCGGTAAGGAGGTCGTCGCGGCTCGGGAAGTAGCGGTAGATCGCGGAGGACACCATGCCCAGCTCGCGGGAGATGCCGCGCAGCGAGAGGCCCGCGGCGCCGGAGCCGGCGATCTGCCGCAGCGCCACGTCCTTGATGTCGCGGGTCAGCTCGGCGCGAGCGCGTTCGCGGGCGGTTCGGGGTGCGGCCATGGACTCATCCTGGCACAAGAGTGAGCACCAGTCACGAATGTGAGCATCGCTCTTGCAATGTGCTCGGGATGGGTGCATCATCCTGTTCCAGACGAGAGCGCCGCTCTCGCTTCTCGGACCAAGGAGCCCACGATGACCGCCCGATCCCTCTCCCGCCTGAGCGCCGCGACCTTCGCGATCGGCGGCCTGTTCTTCGCGCTCTACCCGGCGCTGCGGCCCTACACCGACGAGACGACGCTGGACGGCGCCGCCGCCATGTCGTCCGGCGCTTGGGTCGCGGCGCACGTCCTCGCCATGGCGGCGTTCACGCTGTTGACCGCCGGCGCCGCGACGCTCGCCCTGCTCACGGCGAAGCTGTGGCGCGCCTCCGCCATCGGCGCACACGCGGCCGGTGCGTCGGCCCACGGCACACCGTCCGCCGACGTGGTGCCGGCCGACGTGGTGCCGGCCGACGTGGTGCCGGCCGTCCCGACGCCCTCTGCCGCCTCGTGGCTCGCTGCGCCGGCGGGAGCGCGCCCGGCCGTTGCTGCCACGGTGCTGACCTGGCTCGGCACGAGCCTCGTCCTGCCCTACTACGGTGCGGAGACGTTCGGCCTGCAGGTGATCGGCGCCCGCGCGGTGGCCGACGGCGACGCGACGCTGCTCGAGCTGGCCTCCGACTTCCGGTACGGGGCGCTTTCCACGACCCTGTTCGGCGCCGGGCTGCTGGCGCTGACGGCTGCCGGCATCCTCCTCGCGGTGGCGCGGTGGAGCTCCGGCACGCTGGCCCGCACCGGCGGACTGCTCCTCGGTCTGGGCCTCGCCCTGTACCTGCCGCAGTTCTTCGGCCCGCCCAGCGTGCGCATCGCGCACGGGCTGCTGCTCGCCGTCGGGGGCGCGGTCACCGCCGTCGCGCTCCTGCGTACCGGGCGTACCGGGCGTACCGGGCGTACCGGCACGCAGAGACGGGATCGGCTCGTCGTCGCGCCGTGAGCTCGCCCGGCTCGCTCAGCCAGGCGGCGCCACTCAGCGCGAGAACGCGGGCGCGAGCTCCGTCCGGACCGTCTCGTACGCCGCGGGGCTCGCCGCGGTGAGCAGCCAGGGACGGCGGGCGCGCGGGTCGTAGGACGAGCCGTCGGTCCGGCCCGACCGTCCGCCCACCTCAGCGACCAGCAGCGAGCCGGGCGCGTGGTCCCACGGCCAGTCGGCCCTGTAGACGAGGTAGTCGATCTCGCCCTCCGCGATCCGGGGGTAGTCGACGCCGCAGCACCACCAGGACTCCCGCACCGGCGCCAGCGCACCAAGCGGTTCCCGACGGAAGCGACGCTGGGAGGAGGCGCCCCGCAGCGCGCCGGGATCCTCCGAGGGGTTCAGCCGCTCCATCCTCTCGCCGTTACGCCACGCCCCAGCTCCGCGCTCGGCCACGTACGCGAGGCGGTGCGCCGGCTGCCAGATCCAGGAGCGGACCACCTCACCGCCCCGCAGCTCGGCGGCCATGACGGCATGGTCGGGCGACCCGGCGACGAAGTTCTTCGTCCCGTCCACCGGGTCGACGGTGAACGAGTGCTCGGCATCGGCGAACCTGACCAGAAGAGCCGGATCCGCCGCTGTGGCCTCCTCACCGACCACGAGGGCGTCCGGGTACGCGGCCTGGAGCGCGTCGGCGATGAGGACCTCGGCCTCGCGGTCGGCGACCGTGACGAGGTCACCGGGACCCTTCTCCACCACCTCGCCCTCGAGGAGCGCGCGGAACCGCGGCGTGATGACGGCGGCGGCGGTCTCCTGGAGCAGGGTGAGTACGGCGTCGGTGTCCACGGGGCCAACCTAGATCATTCGTCGATCTGGTCGCTGCGAGCAGCCAATTGGACGAATGATCCGAGGGGTGGGGGGGGTTCAGCCGCCGATGGCGCTCATCGGCCGGTCCGGCTGGAGGAAACCGGGATCGTTGATGCCGTGGCCCGGCAGCTTGCCGGCGATGCAGGTGTGCAGGAGACGGGCGACGTCGTCGTCGGACCCGCCACCCCGCAGGACGGCGAGCAGGTCGGACTCCTCGCGCGCGAACAGGCAGTTGCGCAGCTGACCGTCGGCGGTGAGCCGGACCCGGTCGCACGCGCCGCAGAACGGCAGGGAGACGGAGCGGATGACGCCCACGGTGGTGGGACCGCCGTCGACCAGGAACGTCTCGGCGGGAGCGGCCCCGCGGCCGGAGATCTCGGTGAGGGTGAAGACCTCCCCGAGCCGGTCGAGGATCTCCTCCCCGCGAACCATCTTGACCCGCGACCACACGTGGCCCGCGTCGAGGGGCATCTGCTCGATGAACCGCATCTCGCACCCGTGGTCCTGGGCGAAGCGCAGCAGGTCGACGAGCTCGTCGTCGTTGACGTCCCGCATCGCGACGGCGTTGAGCTTCACCGGTGCGAGGCCTGCGGCGAGGGCCGCGCGGATCCCGTCGAGAACGTCGTCCAGCCGGTTGCGGCGGGTGAGGGCGAGGAAGCGGTCCGGCCGCAGCGTGTCCAGGCTGACGTTCACCCGCGTGAGCCCGGCCGCGACCAGCTCCTCGGCGAGCGCGGGCAGCCGCAGGCCGTTCGTGGTCATGGAGACCTCGAGCGGGCCGTCGCCGGCGACGATGCGTGCCATCCGGCGCACCACGTCGACGGCGTCCCGGCGCAACAACGGCTCCCCGCCGGTCAGGCGGACCTCGACGATGCCGAGCGCGGCCGCGATCTGCGCGACCCGCTCCAGCTCGTCGGTGGTGAGGATGTTGTCCTTGCTCAGCCACGGCACGCCCTCGGCGGGCATGCAGTAGGTGCAGCGCAGGTTGCACTTGTCGGTGAGGGAGATGCGCAGGTCGCGGTGCACGCGGCCGTAGCGGTCCACGAGCGGGCGGGCCAGCTCCGCCGAAACGCTCATGCCGACCCCACCCATGTGTGCGAGCCGTCCGCGAGGACCTGCTTCTTCCACATCGGGAGCTCGGCCTTGACGACCTCGACGAGCTCGCGGCACGCGTCGAACGCCTCCGCACGGTGGGCGCTGCTCGCGCACGCGACGATCGCGAGGTCCCCCACGGCGAGCGTGCCCACGCGGTGGCTCACGGCGAGGAGGACGCCCTCATGTGACGCGGCCACCCGGTCAGCGAGGCTCTCGAGGACCCGCTGCACGTCGGGGTGGGCGCTGTACTCGAGCACGACCACGGTGCCGTCCGCGTCGGGGCTGTGGTCACGCACCGTGCCCACGAAGCTGGCGACGGCGCCGGTCGCGGGCGTGGAGACCGCCGCGAGGTGGGCGGCGAGGTCGAGGGGGCTCGACGAGACCTCGGTCAGGGTGACGGCGTCGCTCACCGGTGGTCACCGCCGTCGAGCTGGTCCAGGACGTGCTTCAGGAGCGGAAGAAGGACCGCGACGGCGGAGGTGACGCCGTTCGTGGAGCCGGGCGCGTTCACGACGAGAGCCGTGCCCACGGTGCCGGCCAGACCGCGGCTGAGCACCGCCGTCGGGACCTCCGCCTCATCGCGGCGGCGCAGCGCCTCGGCGATCCCGGGAAGCTCACGCTCGAGGACGCGGGCCGTGCCCTCGGGGGTGAGGTCGCGCGGGGACACACCGGTGCCCCCGGTCGTCAGGACGAACCGGGCGCCGTCGGCCAGGGCGGCCCGCAGGGCCCCCTCGACGCTCGCCACGCCGTCGGGCACCACGCGCACCCGCCCGACGTCGTACCCCGCCTGGGCGAGCAGGCTCGCCGCCCGTGGGCCGGAGACGTCGGGTCGTTCACCTCGGGCACAGCGGTCGGAGACCGTGATCACCACCGCGCTCACGCCCTCAGCCATCCGGCCAGCCTACGTGGTGCCCGGTGGCGGGTCCGCGACCTCGGTCCCGCCTGGATGGTGACCGCGGTCTGGCCCCGTCCGCGCCCGGGGCTACCATGCAATGTCCTACCAGTCTCCAGGGAATCGTGAAGCAAATGGGCGTCACAGACGCACCGCAGTGGTTGTTGTCCGCGTGGCGGAGGAGTGTCGAGGCCGCAGGGGCGACGGCTCCCCGCGAGCAGATCGAGGCGTACGGTGAGCGGCTGATCGAGCGGTGGACGCAGACCGACCGGGT
>JAENWO010000155.1 GCA_016649925.1 Actinomycetales bacterium | reverse complement strand
TGATCACCGAATGGCTCGGGCACGCAGATCCCGAGACAACGCTCATCTATGCCCACGCCGACACCGAGATGAAGCGCCGCGCTCTCGCCAAAGCCACCGACGGCGTCACTACCACCCCGCCAGTCATGCCGATTTGGCACGACCAAGAGGACATCATCCGGCGACTTTGCGGACTCACCAGCTGACCGGACTATCCCGATAACCACTGGATCTGCACAGACCCGCTCCCCGAGCCACCGCCCAATCAGGCAGCGACCTCGAGCGGTATCGGAATAATCCGAGAATCGGAACAATCGGCGAAGAACTCCCGGTCGCCGACCGGGAGGCGGTACTGGCGGCCGACGAACGCGAACCCTTGGCCGAGCTCAGTGAGAAACGCACTGAGCTTGGCGACGAGGGCGTCCTCGAGCTGGCGTTCGGAATGGGCGGGGTCGAGGGCGAGGAACTCCAGGTCGTAGGGGTCGGCGAGCACCTCGCGGACGAGGTCCTGTTCGCCACCTGGCACCGTGGCGGTGAAGTTGTCCGGCGCCTGCCCGACCCGCTGGAAGCGGTCAGTGCCGATGTGGTGGGTGAGCACGGAGCGGGACCACCCGTATCGGGTGGCCTGCTCGACGTACCAAGCCCGCGCCGCGGGGTCGGGGACCTGGCTCATCATCAGAACGGTGAGGTGACCCCAGGGGAGTCCTGCAACAGCTGTTGCACGATCGCGGGTGGGGTAGGCCTCGGCCAGGGCCCGCATGTATCAGAGGTTGCGCGGGGACCAGCCGCGCATACCGGGGAACTGGGCGGCAAGATCGGCGGCGAGCCGGTCGATGATCGTGGCGCCCCAGCCCTCCTGCTGTTGACGTTCCAGGATGAGCTGGCCGATACGCCAGTAGAGCAGCGTGCGCTCGGAGTTGACCGCTTGACCGGCCCGGATCCGCGCCGCGCGGACCTCGGTGAGGACCTCCTCGAGCAGTTGCCGGTAGTCGGCGACCGGCCCGCCACTGCCGGACGTGAGGCTCATGAGCGCGACTCCGGCTGCCCGGCTGCAGTGACCGACTCGGCGGGTCTCGGCGGTAGGTGGCGGTAGAGGGTGGCGCGGGTGATGCCGGTCTTGGCGGCGATCTCGCTCATCGTGAGCCCTTCGGTGTCGCGCAGGTGGATGGCGTAGGTGAGCTTGTCGGGGTCCACCACGCTGGGGCGTCCGGTGCGCCGGCCGTTGCGGGCGGCCACGGCCCGGGCGTGCGCGGCGCGCTCGAGCATGTAGGTGCGTTCCATCTGCGCGAACAGCGCCAGCAGCACCAGGGCGAGCTGGCCCATCGGGTCGGCGGGGTTCGAGGAGTCGACCTTGATCGGGTCGGCGAGATTGCGCAGCCCGACGCCGCGTTCGGTGAGGTCGTGGATGAGGTTGAGCGTGTCGCGCACGGTGCGCCCGAGCCGGTCCAGGGTGTGCACGACGATCACGTCACCCTCGCGCGCGTACTCGAGCAGCGCGTTCAGGCCGGGGCGGTCGGTGTGGGCGCCGGACTTCTTGTCCACAAAGATCCGATCCGGCGCGATGCCGACCGCCGTGAGCGCGTCGAGCTGGCGTTCGAGGTCCTGCTTGACGGTCGAGACCCGGGCGTACCCCAGCTCCATGCCGCGACCGTACCGGAAGTCACCGACGTGACGGCGTTCCGCGATGCGTGTTTAGCGAGGGTTTGTGGAACACGACGCGCCGTGCCCGGCAGCCCGGGCGAGCGGCGGCCGGGGAGCGTCTCACTTCCAAGGAACTGATACGGCCGCAGGAGGCACGTCGTGCGGCAAGATCGCCGCACGACCGTTGACCAGGCGAACCTCGTCGCGAACGCGCTCATCGCTGCCGCGACGATCGGCACTCTCGTGTGGGCGATCCGCACGACTCTCTCGGAGAGCCGGCTATCGCGGGATGAGCGGCAGTCGCAACGACTCGCGGAGGAGAGGGCACAGGCAAGCGGAGTGGTCGCCTGGGAGCGTCAGTGGTTCGACCGCGATGCGTCCGAACCGACGGAGCATCGGCAGCTCAACGTCCTCAACGCATCCAGCTCAGCGGTCTTCGATGTGACAGTGCACTTCCCCGTGCGTCTTGAGGGACTCGTCGGCGACGCACCCGATAGCGGGTTCCAGTGGTGGCACGCGGTGATCCCTCCGAGTCACGCTCCGGAGCCGCTGACACCGGACCCGCTCGAGTTCTGCACGAAGTTCGGTGAGAACGAGACCCTCCGAGTCACGTTCCGCGACGGCGCCGGGCTGTACTGGGAACGCGACACCACGGGCGGGCTCATCCGCCGAAGGGACCTCGAGGGACTGACCGAGGATCAGCGGCGTGAAGCACGGTACGAGCAGCACCTCCGGGAGATGGATGCACTCGGCCTCCGCTGACAGGTGCCGCCGCCTCGGTTTGCGAACATCGAGCCCAAGGCCCAAATCGACCTCGGCAGGCGTCGGTCCGGTCGTAGGGTGCGAGCGTGACGCCGGACACACAGGAATCCGAAGACCGCCGTCAGGCCATCCGCGACGAGTTGTCGCGCCTCGAGGAGCGGTCCATGTTCAGCGCCCAGGGCCAGGTCGAGCAGGCCAAGACCTGGCGCGCCTTCAACGTGTGGCTGGGCGCTCCCTCCGCCGCAGCAGCAGCGGTGGCGGGCGCGCTCGTTCTCGCGTCCGCCACGCTGAACGTCCTCGGGGGCGTCCTTGCACTCGTCTCGGCCGCGGGCGGGGCGGTACTGACAACCGTGAACGCCACACACCGAGCGAACCGCGCTGCGTCCGCCGGAAGTGCATACCTGGAGATCCAGACGGCGGCACGACAGGCCCGCGCAGTCGACCTGCCCTGGGCGGACGACCTCGACGCCGAGCGTCAGGTGCTAGGCGAGCTCACTGCGCGGATGGACGAGCAGAACAAGACGGCCGAGCCGATCTCCCGTCGCGCGTACAAGCGCGCGCAGAAGAACATCGAGAAGGGCGGTCAGACGTACCAGGCGGACGTCGGGCAGGCCGGAGGTCCTCGCCATGGGTGAGCGGACCATCGCATCGGCCTTCGATGAGCTGATTCGCCGCAGCGTGCCGACGAGCGCCGAGCGGCAAGCTGCGGCGACGCACCGCCAGTCCGTCGAAGCGGCGCTGGACCCCCTGGGGGTCTTTGCCCTGTGGGAGACCGGCTCCTTCCATCACGGCACGGGCGTACGAGGTCACTGCGACGTCGATGTGGTCGTGAGCCTCCGAGGCGACCGTCCTGACAACCCGGACACCGCACTCTCCCGCGTGAAGGCGGCACTCGAAGCGAGGTTCCCGTACACGCCAATCCGTGTGAGCCGACCCGCCGTGGTGGTGGACTTCGCCGGTGGCGCTCAGCCATGGGAGATCATCCCGGGGTACATCGCACGGTCTGTCGGTGACTGGTTGGTGTACTCGATCCCTGCACCGGGCGGAACGTGGATGGAGACGTCGCCGAAGGCTCACCTGGACTACGTCAACCAGGAGAACGCTGCACCCGCGGGAGGCGCGAAGAGCCTGGCTCGTCTCATGAAGGCGTACAAGTACGCGAACGTCGGCGGGTTCAAGGTCTCGTCCTTCTACCTCGAGATGCGCGCCGCGAAGTACATGGCCGGTGAGACCACGTTCCTCGCCTACATCGACTTCGCCCGGCTGGGTGACGCCCTCGTCGGCGCCGAACTTGCAGCGATGAACGACCCGACGGGCATGACCGGTCGCATCCGGGCGGCATCGACCGAGAACTACCGCCAGGACGCTCTCTCCAGACTCCGAGGCGACGTACAGCGCACGCATGAAGCGATGGCACGGGAAAAGGCCGGTCGCTCTGCCGAGGCGTTCGCGGAGATGGACACGGTCTTCCTGGGCGACTTCCCAGCCCGGTTCTACTGACACCAGGGCGAGGCAGGTAGGGCACCGACCTGCAGAGTTGCCTGCGCGGTGAAGGCGCTGTACGAGACCATCAGGGCATGAGCCGCGAACTGCAGGTGACCACGAGCCCCCGGGGCACGTGACCACGAGCCCCCGGGGCACGTGGCCGCGAGTTCACGGGGCCGACGTCGCGGCCCGCCACATCGTCACCGACGCGGCGGCGGAGGCCACCGCGATCGTCGAACACGTCTGTGATCGCCTGCGCGACGGCTCTCTGCGCCTTCGTGGGTAGCAGACCGTCGAGGGCTCCGATCAGGACAGGCGGAAGAGCGGAGGAGGAGCGCAACGCTCGCCGAACGGACATAGGATCCATTATCGGCCAATTGTCAGGCTAGATGAACGCCAGATATTGGGCTACTCTAGTGGCATGAGAACGGTTGCACTCTCTGAGGCCAAGGACAAGCTGTCGGCGCTGGTCGAGGCTGCCGCGACGACGCACGAGATCGTTCAGATCACCAGGCACGGGCATCCGGCGGCCGTGTTGATGTCCGCCGATGACTTGGAGTCGCTGCACGAGACCCTGCACGTCCTTGCCACGCCCGGAGCGGTCGAAGAGTTGCACCAGGCCGATGAGGATGTGGCTGCCGGGAACGTCGTCACCGGCGACGAGCTGCGCAGCCGGTATGGCCTCGCGCCGCTGGCATGACCGCGCCCGATCCCGACTGGCACGTCGTGGTCACCTCGGGCGCTGCCCGTGCCCTCGAACGACTCCCCGAGAAGGTCGCCACCGCCGTGGTGGAGTTCATCACAGGCATCCTGCCCACGAATCCGCGCCGGCTGAGCAAGCCCCTGAGGAACGAGCTGGAGGGATGGCACACCGCACGGCGCGGGGACTACCGGGTCACGTTCCGCATCGATGACGAGCAGCGCACCCTGATCATCGGCCGGATCGAGCACCGCTCCACCGTGTACAAATCACGCTGACGTTTGTCGGGTCGCCGCTGGGCCACGGCGCGCAGCGGTTGGAATGGCCCTCGGCGCACGTCGCTCGTCGAGCGCCAGTTGCGGGGGCCCGCGCTGCGTGTGTCCGTGTCCGCCTACAAGGAGGTTGGCATGTCCCGCTAGCACCTGGATCGGCAGGGCTAGCCTGAGCGGCATGGAAGAGCTCCCACCCAGCGTCGGCGACGCATTGCACCGTACGTCCGCGGACTTCTGGCCGCACCAATGGGACCCGAGCCGGGCGGGACAGTACGTGCGCGGCTGGTTCTACCTCGCGGCCGAGGCGCCGAAGCCTGGCGGCCCAACCGATCCACGCATACTCCCCCGGATGATGTGGTTCGCCTCAGACGCGCGGCAGATTCAGTTGGGTGCGGCTCTTTTGAAGTGACGCTCCTGTCTGAACCCCAGGCCGCGTAGCGACTCTCCGGCTGACGCCGAGATCCCTCACCTGACGTCTCGGTCATGGTTTCGTCTGTAGTGAACAGCCCCTACAGACAGGCCCTACGATGGCTACCATCACTGACCGACCCGAGGGTTCGCTGCTGCGCGGCACCCTGACCACGTTCCGTCGCCGGTGCGGTAAGCCGACGTGCCACTGCGCCGGTGGCGAGCCGCATGAGAGCCCAGCCTTGGCCTACACCGAGGCAGGGCGGACCAAGACCTTGACCCTGGCCGAGGCCGAGGTGGCCGAGGTGGGCGCCGCGCTTGCCCGCTTCGCCGAGGCCAGGGCAGAGCTGGAGCGGGCGGGCGACGCGGGCATCGCCGCGTTGCGTTCGCGCCGGGGCCGGTGAGCAACGAACCCGCCACGATGACCCCCGATGGTTTCGCGGAGGCCCGTGAGCGCTTCGAGACGATCCTTGACTGGCTCGATGGTGCGGCCAGCAGTGTCCTGGACCATGGCGAGCTGGAACGAGAACTCGACAGCCAAGGGCGTGAACTGCTTCGCCGACTGCTACAAGACCACCTGGAACTGCGTGCGATCCGGGAGATCCGGGTCGAGGTGCTGGGCGCCGACGGGGCTCGGCGATCACGCGTGGAGGCCGGGCATGGGCGTGGGCTGGCCACCATCTTCGGTCAGGTCACGGTGACCCGCCTGGCCTACCGTGAGCTCGGCCAGACCAACCTGCACCCGGCCGACGCGGTCCTGAACCTCCCCGCGGAGAAGCACTCCCACGGGCTGCGCCACCTCGCCGCGATCGAGAGCTCCCGGGGCTCCTTCGACGGTGCCGTGGAAGCCATCGAGCGCAGCACCGGCCAACACCTCGGCAAGCGCCAGGTCGAAGACCTCGCAGCCCGGGCCGCCGTCGACTTCGAGGCGTTCTACCTCCAACGACAGTCACCCACCGGAGAGGTCGGCGACGTCCTGGTGCTGTCCTGTGACGGCAAAGGGG
>JAENWO010000384.1 GCA_016649925.1 Actinomycetales bacterium | reverse complement strand
TGTTCTACCGGCTGCTCCAGCAAGCCGTCGAAACCGAACCACACCCACTCAAAGACCTGCGCAAATCCATCATCGAGTGAAAAGCACCGACCGACTTGACTCAAGCAGGCATGCAGTACCGATGTTCTACAGAAAGACTCTACGACCACTCACCGACAACGCCTACACGCACTCCCGACCTGTGGAAACCCCGGCATTCCAACAAAACTGTGCACAACCCGCACCGCGCCGGGCGGCGTGATGAAGGGGCCACCGGGCCACCGCCCCTGGGCCACCACCCACGACAGCCGTCACAGACCGCTCGACCCCGCACACCTTGACGGAGTGCGGGGCCGAGCGGGCGGAAGCGAAGCCGTGCGTACTGCAGGTGCGGGCCTCGCCAAGGCGTGCCGGGGTCAGATCTGCTGACGCAGGCTGAAGCCGGTCCCGTCCGGCGTCAGTCCGGCGTCGAGCTCCTGCTCAGCGAGCAGCGTGGCGGTGTCCTCGGGGACGAAGACGCGTGCGCCGTCGGCCTCGATCACGGCGTCGCTGAGCGCGGGCTCAGGGGCCAGGGACATCTCGAACTGGTCTCCAGCGTCCGCCATGGTGATGCGCACACCGCCCGAATCGGGCAGTCCGGCCTCGCTGGCGATGGTGCGGATGGCGACCTGGGCGTTCTCGGTCAGGGTGAGCATGGGTGCTCCCTCACAGTTCCTTCGGCATTGACGCTTGACGGCAACGGTCTGCTGCACGCGTGCGCCTCGGACCCTTCCACCGTCCCTGATGTAGTCACCGGATGCAAGTGCGCGCATCCGCTGATGAGTCAACGAAGCCCGCTGCGCGCGCAACTTGACATGAGTCACCAGGGTGCCCACTGTCGGCGCGCACCGATAAGTTGGCGCTCATGACCAGAGCCCGCGCCGCCGTCGGCATGTGTTTCGACCGCGCCTTCGACCCCGCCCTCGTGACGGAGTTCGCCCGTGCCCTCGACGGGCGGGCGGATGAGCTGTGGGTGATCGAGGACTGCTTCTACACCGCGGGCGTCAGCCTCGCCGCGGCCGCTCTGGCGGTGACCGAGGACCTCACGGTGGGCCTGGGAATCCTGCCGGCCCGGGCCCGCACGGCCGCTGTCACGGCGATGGAGATCGCCACGCTGTGCGGCCTCGCACCCGGCCGGGTGATCGGAGGCATCGGCCACGGCGTGCAGGAGTGGATGGCCCAGATGGGGGTTCGCCCCGCCTCGCCGTTGACCGCGCTGGAAGAGGTCCTGACCACCGTGGGCCACCTGCTCGACGGCGAGGACGTCACGTTCCACGGTGCGTACGTCGACCTCGACCACGTTCGACTGGACCGGCCTCCGCACCCCCGTCCTCCGCTCCTCGCGGGCGTGCGCGGCCCGAAGTCCCTGGCGCTCGCCGGCCGGGTGGCCGACGGCGTGGTGCTCGCGGACGCCGTCGGCCCCGGATTCATCCGCACGGCGAAGGAGCAGGCCGGCGACCCAGCGCCCTTCCACATCACGGTCTTCGCGGCGCTCATCACCGGCTCCCGGCGCGAGGACGCCTACGCTCACGCCGCGCCCTGGCTCGCCAACCAGCTCACCAGCCCCACGCCCAGCCTGACCGGTGCCCCTTTCTACGAGGACCTCGTCCGGATCTATAGCCGGGGCGGTATCGACGCACTTCCGACGATCCCACAGGACTGGTGGCTCGAGCTCGGCGCGATCGGCACGCTCGACGACGCGGCTGCCCACATCGATGCCCTCGAGCAGGCGGGTGTCACCGGCGTCGCGCTCTTCCCGGGTCCGGACGAGGAGATCGCCAGCGCTCAGATCGCCGACGTCGTCCGCCTCGCCTCACGAACGTGATGGACGACGGCGGTGGGCGGGTCCCCAGAGCGCTCACGCCGCGACGAAGACGCAGAACTCGTTGCCCTCCGGGTCGGCCATGACGTGCCGACCGATCTCGTCGTCCCGGGGCCGCAAGACCTTCGCACCGAACGACGTCATCTCCCCCAGCACGTCCTCGGATTCCACGCGCACGTCCCATTGGACGCGGTTCTCCACCGTCTTCGGCTCGGGCACCGGCACCGGCACCGGCACGAACGTCCAGCTCTCCCCGGGGAAACCGGGGATGTCGCGCAGCCGCCACCAACCCTTGCCCTCGTCGCCGTCGAGGGAGGCACCGAACATGTCAGCCCACCGGGCGGCGATCGGCCGTGGAGCAGGCGCGTCGATGACCAGCTCGTAGAGCCGGCAGTCCGGGAGGTCCACCCGCAGGAACACCCAGAAGTCACCGCCGTCGGGGTCGGTGAGGACGCTCCGGGGTCGGTGAGGACGCTCCGGGGCCGGTGGTAGTCCTCGGCCGCCTGCAGGAGGAGCGCCCCGTGCTCCACGAGCTCCTCGATGGATCGTGCGCGGAGGTCCAGGTGCACCCGGTGCTTCACGGTCCGCGCCTCGGGGAGGACGTTCATCCACACGGTCTGCTCAGGCGTGTCGCCGCGCAGGACCCCGGCTCCGTCGTCGGGCACGAACCGCAGACCGAGTGCGTACGCCCAGAACCGGCCGAGGGTCTCCCCCTGGCCGCTGTCGCTGCACAGGTCCTGGCAGGTCGCCATGCCCATGTCCTGAGGGTACGGATCTGACGCCCGGGGAGGAATACCTGAGCGTGAGGTACCGTTGAGCAATCGACCGGGAGTGCGCACCTCAGATGGATGCGCCACCGGGCACCGCGATAACGGCGATCATTGCCGGCGAGCAGCGCGACATTCCCGCGCATCACCGCCGAGGCAGCGCGCCCTGACGACACGGGCCCGCGGCTACCAGCCGCGCCAGTGACGCGCGTGCCCTCCGGATCACTGACTCGATCGGAGCACCACCGCATGACCACCATGACCACGACCCACCAAATCCACCGCATCCACCGCATCCACCGTCACGAAGAGGACCGCGTCCTCGACGGCGTGCGCGAGTCGGTCGTCGCCCTCACCTCGGGGCCGAGCGTCCCGAGCTCGCCCATCCCCGTCGCCTTCCTGGACGATGGGCGCCGCCTCTTCCTCGTCATCGACGCCGTCCGCGGCCGGGCCGCCAGGATCCGCTCCTGGGGCCTGGAGATCCGCACGGACCAGGACCTCATCGGCGACGAGCAGGCACTCCACATCGCCGTGCGCTCCACCCAGCGCCCGACGGCGGACGCGGCCGAGGACGCCGCGCGTTACCTTCTGCGCGCCACGGCTAAGTAGCCACCCGCGGTCGGTCGCCCTCACCCGGACCGCGCCCGGGCTGCGCACCCACAGCCCGACGCACCCACAGCCCGAACTGCCGAGCTAGTAGATTTGCGGCGA
>JAENWO010000047.1 GCA_016649925.1 Actinomycetales bacterium | reverse complement strand
GGCACCGACGACATCGTCCTCGCCGACGCGGGCCCCGCCGAGTCGAGGCCCGGCTGCGCCTGGTGGCTGAGCGGTCCCGGCAGGCCTCGCCGCCGGACGACGACGGCCTCCAGATCGAGGCCGGGGAGCTGAGGATCGACGCCGGCGGGTACACGGCCCGGCTGCGCGGCAGCGCGCTCGACCTGACCTACAAGGAGTTCGAGCTCCTCAAGTACCTGAGCCAGCACCCCGGCCGCGTGTTCACTCGGGCGCAGCTGCTACAGGAGGTCTGGGGCTACGACTACTACGGGGGCACGCGGACCGTCGACGTCCACGTGCGCCGGCTGCGCGCGAAGCTGGGACCAGAGCACGACCACATGATCGGGACCGTCCGCAACGTCGGGTACCGGTTCGACCTGCCGCGGGAGCGGCGCGCCAGCACGGAACCGGCGGCGCACACCGCCGTCGAGGGGACCTGAGCGGCGGCGCTGCCACCGCCGTCGGACATCCCCTTTCAGGGGCACCCCAGCGGGCGGCGAGGGGGCACCCCAGCGGGCGGCGACTACACTGGTCGGCGACGTCGGGTCGCACTAGCCCCGGGCTCCAACATCAGCCGCCACGAGCGGCCTTCGCGCCGTCAGGCGCTGGGCGGCCCGGCGTCATCACCCGTTCGGCACAGGTTCACCCAGCGGTCACTTGTGCCCTAGCCTGAGGCACGTCGACATCCCCTCCCCCCGGAGTGTCCCGTGCGCTTCCGCCTGACCCCTCGCGACGCCACGTTCTTCGATCTTTTCACCGCATCCGCATCCCACCTGGTGACCGGTGCGGACCTGCTCGCCCAGCTGATCGGTGCCGAACCCGCCGATCGCGCCCCGCTGGCCGACAAGCTGCGCGACGTGGAGCACCTCACGGACGACGCCACCCACACCATCCTGCGGCGGCTGAACCAGACGTTCGTCACCCCGTTCGACCGCGACGACGTCTACAACCTTGCCTCCACGCTTGACGACTGCATGGACCTCATGGAGGCCGCCGGCGACATCGTCGTGCTGTACGGCGTCGAAGACCTGCCGCCGGCCGTCACCGAACAGGTCTCGACGCTCCAGCGGGCCGCCGAGCTCACCGCCGACGCGATGCCCCGGCTGCGCACGATGGAGGGCCTCAACCACTACTGGATCGAGGTCAACCGCCTGGAGAACCGGGCCAACCGCGTCTACCGCTCGCTGCTTGCGGATCTCTTCCAGAACCCGCGCTACCAGGAGACGCCGGCGCTGGTCGTCGAGATGATCAAGTTCAAGGGCGTCATCGACGTCCTCGAACAGGCCGCCGACAGCTTCGAGCGGGTCGCGAACATCGTCGAGACGATCTTCCTCAAGGAGTCCTGAGGACCCTGTGGAGCTCGCCCTCGTCCTGTTCGTCGTCGCGATCGCCCTGGCGTTCGACTATACGAACGGTTTCCACGACGCCGCCAACGCGATCGCGACGTCCGTCTCCACGCGGGCGTTGACGCCGCGGGCCGCGCTCGGCCTGGCCGCCGTGATGAACCTCATCGGCGCCCTGCTCGGCACCGGCGTGGCCGAGACGATCGGTAGCGGCATCGTCGACGCGCCGCGTGGGACGGGGGGCCTGACGGTAGTCCTTTCGGGCCTGATCGGGGCCATCGTGTGGAACCTCATCACCTGGTCGAAGGGGCTGCCCTCCTCCTCCTCGCACGCACTCATCGGCGGGCTCACGGGGGCGGGCATCGCGTCGGCGTCGACGGTGCACTGGGCGGTCATCCTGGACAGGGTGGTGATCCCGATGATCGCCTCGCCGCTCGTCGGTTTCGTCGTGGCCTACCTCGTCCTGGTCGCCGCGCTCTGGATCTTCCGCAATGCCGCGCCGGGACGCACCCAACGCCGGTTCCGGCTCGCCCAGACCGTCTCCGCCGCGGCCATGGCGCTCGGGCACGGGCTCCAGGACGCGCAGAAGACGATGGGCGTCATCGTGCTGGCGCTGGTCGCCGGAGGGTTGCACACCGGCACCGAGATCCCGCTGTGGGTCAAGCTCGCCGCCGCTTCGGCGATCTCCCTCGGCACGTACGCCGGCGGCTGGCGGATCATGCGCACCCTCGGCCGCAAGGTCATCGATCTCGACCCGGCGCGCGGCTTCGTCGCGGAGTCCGTGGCGGCGAGCGTGCTGTACACGACGGCGTTCGTCTTCCACGCCCCGATCTCCACGACCCAGACGATCACCTCGGCGATCATGGGCGTCGGGGCCACGAAGCGACTGTCCGCTGTGCGCTGGGGTGTCGCACGCAGCATCGGCGTCGCCTGGGTGCTGACCATCCCGGCGTCGGCCGCGGTGGCCGCCGGGCTGTACCTCCTGCTCTCGCTGTTCAGCTGAGGGGTGCGGACTGCCGCGCGATGGGCAGTTCTGCCCGAGGTTCCGCGCCTGGTGATTGGTGAAGCAGGGCTACTTCTCTCATCGACTCACTACCGTTCGGGACCTAAGTCCTTTGTCCCCACTACCCGGGGAGATCCATGCAGACCCGCCGTTTCACGCGTACCGCACTCGTGCTCGTCGGAGCCGTCGGTCTGGCCACCTCTCTTGCCGCCTGTGGGAGCCAGGTCGCCACCGCCGAGGTCGGCGACTGCGCGAACTACTCCGACCTCCAGGGCGAGCTGACCACGATCCCGACCGTCGGCTGCACCGAGGAGCACGACGCGCAGTTCATCCACCAGTTCGAGCTCGAGGCCAATGACTACCCGGGTGAGGGCGAGGTCGCGGCATTGGCCGAAGAGGGCTGCGTGGCCTCGTTCGAGGGTTACGTCGGCTCGGTCTGGGAGGAGTCCGAGCTGCAGATGACGTTCATCTCACCGAACGAGAACACGTGGGGCTCGGCGAACGACCGTGAGGTCCTGTGCGTCGCCTACCTCGACGGCACCACCACCACGGCGAGCTTCGAGGGCTCCGGCCGCTGAACCTCGTCCCCCAGCACGTCGAAGGACCCCGGCCCGATCAGCCGGGGTCCTTCTGCGTGCGTGTGCCGCTGCTGGCCGGGCGCGGCTCACCCGAAGCGGCCGGAGATGTAGTCCTCGGTGGCCTTCACGGTCGGGGTGGAGAACATGGTCGTCGTGTCGTCCATCTCGATCAGGTGGCCCGGCCTGCCGGTCCCAGCGATGTTGAAGAAGCCGGTCCGGTCCGAGACGCGAGCGGCCTGCTGCATGTTGTGGGTCACGATGACGATCGTGTAGTCGTTCTTCAGCTCGGAGATCAGGTCCTCGATCGCGAGGGTCGAGATCGGGTCGAGGGCCGAGCAGGGCTCGTCCATGAGGAGCACCTGCGGCTGCACCGCGATCGCACGGGCGATGCAGAGCCGCTGCTGCTGGCCACCGGAGAGCGAGGAGCCCGGGCGGTCGAGGCGGTCCTTGACCTCGTTCCACAGGTTCGCAGCGGTGAGCGCGCCCTCGACCAGCTCGTCGGCGTCCGCCTTCTTCATCCGCCGGTTGTTCAGCTTGACGCCAGCCAGCACGTTGTCCTCGATGGACATCGTCGGAAACGGGTTCGGACGCTGGAACACCATGCCCACCTGCCGGCGCACCTCGACCGGGTCGATGCCCGGGCCGTACAGGTCCTGCCCGTCCATCACGGCCTTGCCGGTGACGTAAGCGCCGGGGATCACCTCGTGCATCCGGTTCAGGGTGCGCAGGAACGTCGACTTGCCGCAGCCGGAGGGGCCGATCAGTGCCGTGACCGTCCGGGGCTCGATGACCATGTCCACGCCCTCGACGGCGAGGAAGTCGCCGTAGTAGGCGTTCAGGTCGCTGACATCGATGCGCTTAGACACAAGCGTTCCTTCCGGTGCGTGCGGTGGGGGTGGGGCCGACGGCCGCGGGGGATGTCATCGGGCGCCCTCCGGTGAGAAGTACCTGCTGACGAGACGCGCCACGAGGTTGAGCAGCATGACGATGATGATGAGGGTGAGGGCACCGGCCCACGCGCGGTCGGCCGAGGGTCCGCCCTGCGCGTACTGCCGGTAGACGTAGACCGGCAGGGTGGCGATCCGGCCGTCGAACGCGTCCCAGTTCACGTTCTGCGCGATGCCGACCGTGATGAGCAGGGGCGCGGTCTCGCCGATGACCCGGGCGATGGCGATCATCACACCCGTCGTGATGCCGGCGATCGCGGTCCGCAGCACGACCTTGACGATCGTGAGCCACTTCGGCACACCGAGGGCGTAGGCCGCCTCGCGCAGCTCGTTCGGCACCAGGCGCAGCATCTCCTCGACGCTTCTCACGACGACCGGGGTCATCAGGACCGCGAGGGCGATACCACCGATGATCGCCGCCTTGTACGCGGGTCCGAAGAGGATGAGGAACAGCGTGAAGGCGAACAGACCGGCAACGATCGACGGGATACCCGTCATGACGTCGACGAGCACCGTGATCGCCTTGGCCAGCCGGCCCTTGCCGTACTCGACGAGGTAGATCGCGCAGAAGATGCCCAGCGGGATCGAGATGATGCTCGCGATCCCGGTGACGTACAGCGTGCCGATGATGGCGTGGAAGGCGCCGCCCTCGACCATGTTGCCGAAGACCCCCACCATGTCCGTGGACAAGAAGCTCGGGCCGAACCGTGTGATGCCGTCCGAGAGCACGGTCCAGACCAGCGAGACGAGCGGGATCAGGGCGAGGAGGAACGCCAGCGTGACGAGCGTGGTCGCGAGCCGGTCCTTGGAGAGACGCTCACCCTCCACGGTGCGCGAGGTGACGGTGATGGCGATCGTGAAGATGATCGCTCCGATGAAGAAGACACCGGAGATCGTCGGGCCCTCGCCGAGGAACTGGATCAGCGCCGCGAGGACGAGCGAGCCGACGAGCACGGCCCAGGGTGCCCAGGAAGGAAGCCGACGGGTGCGCCGGACCGGGACAGGGGGGGCGATGACAGCCATCAGTTGGCTCCCGAGAACTCGGCACGGCGGTTGATGATCCAGCGGGCCACGAGGTTCACACCGAAGGTGAGCAGGAACAGGATGAAACCCGACGCGATGAGCACGTCGACACCGAGACCGCTGGCCTCGGGGAAGTGGCTCGCGATGTTCGCCGCGATGGACTGGTGCTGTCCCGGCTGGAGCAGGAAGAAGTTGATGAGGTACCCGGGCGAGAGGACCATCAGCACGGCCATCGTCTCGCCGAGCGCGCGGCCCATGCCGAGCATCGAGGCGGAGATGATGCCGGAGCGTCCGAACGGGAGGACGGCCTGACGAATCATCTCCCACCGGGTGGCGCCCAGCGCCAGCGAGGCCTCCTCGTGGAGTCGCGGCGTCTGCAGGAACACCTCACGAATCGTGGCAGTGATGATCGGCAGGATCATGATCGCGAGCACGAGTCCGGCCGTCATGATGTTGCGAGCCGGCGCCTGATAGTCCGTGAACAGCGGGATGAAGCCGAGGTTCTCGGAGAGCCAGCTGAACAGGGGGCTCACGAGAGGCTGCAGCCACTGGATGCCCCACAGGCCGAAGATGACGGAGGGGATCGCGGCGAGCAGGTCGATGAGGTAGCCCAGGCCCTGGGCGAGCTTGCGGGGAGCGTAGTGCGAGATGAACAGCGCGATACCGATGCTCAGCGGCACGGCCACGAGGAGTGCGATGGTCGAGGAGATCACCGTGCCGAAGACCAGGGGGCCGACGAAGCCCCACAGGTCGCGACCGAGCATGAAGTCGATGTCCGCGAAGTCCTCACGCGAGGCCTGGAACGCGGGGATGGCGCGGATGAGAAGGAAAGCCGCGACCGCGGCGAGGATGACCAGGATGAGGATCCCGGCTCCCGTCGAGATCCCGGAGAACACGCGGTTTCCCAAGCGCCCCGGGACGCGTCCGGTCCTGACGACCGGGCGTTCGGATGGCGGCGCGGGTGCCACTGGTCCTCCGTCGGCGATGGTGGGGGTTGGGGAGGGACGACGCGCGTCAGGCGGGTCGGTGGTCAGCGTACTGACTCACCGACCCGCCCGGCGATAGGTGGAGCGTCAGCCGGCGACCGTGATCTGGTCGAGAGCGGCCTGGACCCGCGTGCGCAGGTCGTCCGAGATCGGCGCGGAACCCGCGACGTCCGGCTGGGCGGCGCGGTCCTGGGCCTCGGGGCTCGCGACGTAGGACAGGTACGCGGCCACGTTCGCGGCGTCCTCCTCGGTCTCGTACACCGAGCAGGCGATCGAGTAGGAGACGAGGACGATCGGGTACGTGCCTGACTCGGTGGTGTCGCGGGCGAGGTCGATCGTCAGCCGGAGGTCGGTCGCGTCAGCGGCGGCCGGCGAGACGTCGATGATCTGTGCAGCGGCCTCCGGGGAGAACGGGACGAACTCCTCGCCGACGCCGACGGCGACGGTACCGAGCTCACCGGCGCGCGAGGCGTCGGCGTAACCGATCGTGCCCTCGGCACCGTTGATGACCTCGAGCACGCCGGAGGTCTGAGCACCGGACTGGGTGCCCTCGATCGGCCACGTACCGGCAGCCTCATAGGTCCAGACGTCGGGCGCGACGGCACTCAGGTACTCGGTGAAGTTCTCCGTGGTCCCGGAGTCGTCGGACCGGTTGACCGGGATGATCGGCATGTCGGGGAGCTCGACGTCGGGGTTCGACTCGGCGATAGCCGCGTCGTTCCAGTTCGTGATCTCACCGGCGAAGATCCCGGCGATGGTCTGCTGGGTCATGTTGACGTGCTCGGCGTCCACACCGGGGAGGTTGTAGATGACGGCGATCGGGGAGATGTAGAGGGGCAGCTCGATGACCTCGCCGCCGAAGCAACGCTCGACACCCGCGGCCAGCTCCTCGGAGTCCATCGCAGCGTCCGAGCCGGCGAACAGCACGGTCCCGTTGAGGAACTGCTCACGGCCGGTGCCCGAACCCGTGGGGTCGTACGACGCGTCGACGCCCGGGTTGGCCTCCGTGAAGCCGGCGAGCCAGCCGTTCACGGCGTTCTCCTGGGAACTGGCGCCGGAACCGGCGATCGAGCCGCTGAGCTCGGTCCCCTCGGCGCCGGAGGTGGTGGCGTCACCCTCGGGGGTGCTCCCGCCACAGGCCGCGAGGGTCAGCGCGAGAGCGCCGATCGCGGAGATGCCCGCCAGACGGCGGCTAGGTGCAAGCTTCACGTTCATTCCCATTCTGTTGACGGTCACCGGCCGCGCACACGGAAGGGCTGCGACCAGGTCTGACGGTAGAGCGGCTGAGTGACCACGGGTCCGCACTTGGGTGAACGCGAGGTGAACGAGCCGGAGGAACGCGGTGATGTTCCTCACAGCTGTGCAGCGCTCAGGCGGGCGATATGGGCAGCGTGGCCCCGCGGTGCCTCTCCAGGGCGATGACACGTGGCCGGCGATGACCGCGGCTGGCCAGATGCACCATCAGGAGCTCACCGGTGCGCAGGTACGGGTCCCTCTTGGGCAGAGACTTCAGCACGCGGTGCGGGCTGCGGGCGGAGATGGCCTTGAGCACGAGCGGCAGGACGGGCCGGTGGGTGCACAGCACGGTCGCGGCCCGCCTGCTGCCGAGCAGGTCAGCGATCAGGCGGCGCACCGCGGACGGATCCCTCCTCGCCGCGGCCTCGGTGACCTGCGGTGCGGTGAGCAGGTCCGCGCCGCTGGCTTGCACGTAGGGCTCCACGCTCTGCGTGCACCGGGCCCACGGGCTGGAGATCACCTCCTCCACGCCGAAAGCGGCGAGGATCGGGACGATGGAGTGAGCCTGGACCCGGCCGGCCGTTGTGAGCGGCCGGGTGTCCTCGTCGCGCTTCCACGCCGAGCGGTTGCGGGCGCGGCCGTGCCGGGCCACGACCACCGTCCACGTGCGCAGGACGTCGTCCTCGTGCAGGTCGATGAGTGCACCGAGCGGCTCGCGGTCGTCCTCGCGCGTGAGGAGCTGGTACGCGGCGCGAGCGTCCAGCCAGCGCGCCTCGTCGACCTCGTGCTTCGAGGACGGCTTGACCGGAACCCGGGCCTTGACCGCCAGAGAGTCGGCAGGCGCCGGCGTCGCCGCCCAGTACGTGCAGACCTTCGTCCGGCCATCGGTCAGCTGGTAGCGCACGCTCGGCAGCGGCAGCCCGAGGACCACGTGTATCCCGGTCTCCTCCTTGACCTCCCGCACAGCGCACGCCGGGAGCGTCTCACCGGCGTCGAGCTTGCCCTTGGGCCAGGACCAGTCGTCGTAGCGCGGCCGGTGGATGAGCAGGACCTGGAGCCGTCGGCCCACGACCCGCCACACGAGAGCACCCGCCGCTAGCACCGGCTGGCCCGGCGGGAAGGACGCCACGGCTTCAGCGATCCGCACCGGCGCTGCGTCGGTGCGCGGTCATCAGGATCTCCTGCAGGTCGGCCAGCCGGTTGCCGTGCTCGTCGAGGTACACCCGGCGCCACACGTGCCGACCCTCAGGTTGCGACTCGAGGTGCCAGGAGGCCGTCGTCGGGGCGACCGAGAGGTCGATCAGCTCGACCAGCTCGGCGACCTGCTCGTGGTCGATGACGCGCACGAGGACCTCGACGCGCCGGTCGAGGTTGCGGTGCATGAGATCGGCGCTGCCGATGAAGACGTCCGCCTCACCCCCGTTGGCGAACGCGAAGATGCGCGAGTGCTCGAGGAAGCGCCCGAGGATCGAGCGGACCCGGATGTTGTCGCTGAGGCCCTCGATGCCCGGCTTGATCGCGCAGATGCCCCGCACCACCACGTCCACCGGCACGCCGGCCTGGGACGCCCGGTAGAGCGCGTCGATGGTCGCCTCGTCGACGACGGAGTTCATCTTGAACTTCACCCACGCCTCACCCCCGTTGCGGTGGTTCTCGATCTCGGCGTCGATGCGTTCGATCAGCCCGTTGCGGATCGAGCGGGGCGCCACGAGCAGCCGGTGGAACCTGCTCTTCGGGGCGTAGCCGGAGAGCTGGTTGAACAGCCGGGTGAGGTCCTGGCCGACGTCGGGGTTGCAGGTGAGCAGCCCGTGGTCCTCGTACAACCTGGCCGTCTTCGGGTTGTAGTTTCCCGTCCCGATGTGGCAGTAGCGGCGCAGCCCCTCGGCCTCCTGGCGCACCACGAGGGAGAGCTTGCAGTGCGTCTTGAGGCCGACGAGGCCGTACACCACGTGCACGCCGGCCTGCTCGAGCTTGCGCGCCCAGCTGATGTTCGCCTGCTCGTCGAACCGGGCCTTGATCTCCACGATCGCGAGCACCTGCTTGCCGGCCTCGGCGGCGTCGATGAGGGCGTCCACGATCGGGGAGTCACCCGAGGTGCGGTAGAGCGTCTGCTTGATGGCGAGCACGTTCGGGTCGGCCGCCGCCTGGGAGAGGAACTGCTGCACGCTCGTGGAGAACGAGTCGTACGGGTGGTGCAGCAGGATGTCCCCGGCCCGGATCGCCGCGAAGAAGTCGGTCGGGTTCGCGCTCTCCACCTCGGCCAGACCGCGCGCGGTCGTGGGGACGTACTTGGGGTAGCTCAGGGCCGGCCGGTCCAGGTCGGCGATGAGGTTCAGTCCGGTGAGATCGAGCGGGGCGTCGAGCTCGTAGACGTCCTGCTCGCTGATGCTCAGCTCGCGGATCAGCATCTCGCGCAGCTTGAGGGTGAAGCCCTCCGCCAGCTCGAGGCGCACGGGCGGCCCGAAGCGGCGGCGCAGGAGCTCCTTCTCGAGCGCCTTGAGCAGGTTCTCGGCGTCGTCCTCCTCCACCTCGAGGTCCTCGTTGCGCGTCACCCGGAACGCATGGTGCTCGACGACGTCCATGCCGGGGAAGAGGTAGTACAGGAACGAGGCGATGACGTCCTCGATCGGCACGAACGAGTTCACGCCCTCTACGTCGGAGGCGTCCTCGGGGCGGCGAGGTCGACCGCCTGCGTCGGCCGCGATGAACCGGGGCAGCAGCGGCGGCACCTTCACCCGGGCGAAGTGCTCCTTGCCGGTACCAGGGTTGCGCACGATGACGGCGAGGTTGAGGGAGAGGCCGGAGATGTACGGGAAGGGGTGAGCGGGGTCCACCGCGAGCGGGGTGAGGACCGGGAAGATCATCCGGCGGAAGTACTTGTGGAGCCGTTCCTTCTCGCCGTCGTCGAGCTGGTCGAAGTGCACGAGCGTGATGCCCTCGGCCGCGAGTGCGGGCTGCACCTGTGTGGCGAAGACCGCGGCGTGGCGTTCGGTCAGCTCTTGGGCCTTCACCGAGATCGCGTCCAGCACCTGGCGCGGCAGCATGCCCGAGGCCGCGGTCACCGCCATGCCGGTCGCGATGCGCCGCTTGAGGCCGGCCACGCGGACCATGAAGAACTCGTCGAGGTTGGAGGCGAAGATCGCGAGGTAGCGGACGCGTTCGAGCAGCGGCAGGCCGGCGTCCTCGGCGAGCTCGAGGACGCGTTCGTTGAAGGCGAGCCAGCTCAGCTCGCGGTCGG
The DNA here is from genome assembly GCA_016649925.1 of Actinomycetales bacterium. Lineage (GTDB taxonomy): Bacteria > Actinomycetota > Actinomycetes > Actinomycetales > Beutenbergiaceae > JAENWO01. Next base: position 741 of record JAENWO010000047.1, on the reverse strand, counting down.
CGAAGCGGTCCGTCGGCAGTGCCGCCAGCTCGGCGGCGCTGAGGTCGTCGAGGTCCTCGCCGATGGAGTTGACGCCGTCATAGGTGCTGACCGTCTCGCTCATGCGAACATCGTGACACTACCGGGGCCGGTTGCGGAACTCAGCGGCGGGCGTACTGCACGTCGGCGCGGGTCTTGACGAAGCCGGCACGCCGATACGTGCGGATGGCGGCGGTGTTCTCACCCTCCACGTACAGCTCGAGGAGCTCGAGGTCCCGCTGCGCGAACGCGGCCATGGCGCGAGCGGTGAGCAGGGCGCCGAGGCCGCGTCCCCGCGCGTCGGGGTCGACGCCGAGGACGTAGACCTCGCCCACGCCGCCCTCGATCTTGAGCCACATGGCGCCCAGCAGCCGGCCGTCGGAGAGGTCGCGGGCGAGCCAGAAGACCTCGGGGTCGAACCACGGCTCGGCGATCCGGTCCTCGAGGTCGGTGCGGGTCATGCGCCCCTGCTCGGCGTGGTCGGCGAAGGCGCGCGCGTTCAGCACGAGCCAGTCCTCCTCGTCGCGGCCCACCGCGAACGTCCCCACCCGAACCCCGGCACGCGAGTGCTGGCGATTTATCTCATTTCCTGGGATATGAGATGAATCGCCAGCACTCGCGTGCCGGGGTTCACCCGCGTGCCGGTTTTCACCCGCGTGCTGGCGCGGGGCTGTCATCAACCACAGGTCGCGGACGACGACGAGCCCGCGGTACTGCGCGAGC
>JAENWO010000105.1 GCA_016649925.1 Actinomycetales bacterium | reverse complement strand
GTACGACCCGATCTCCCCGACCCCGCAGTCCGGGGACTCGAGCACGACCCGAGGCATCGCCTACAGGTCACTCGACGGTGCGCTCGATCGTTCCCTGCAGCGCGGTCTCGATGCTGTCCATCGTCGATCCGAACGCGTCCGTGATGTTGATGTCAAACTTGTCGGCGAGCACCAACACCCACCACAGCGACTCGGCGAGCTTGTGCTTCAACTCGGCGTTCACGTCACCGTCGATGGCCCAGGTGCCGGTGTGGGCGAGCAGCAACCGGCCCACCGTTCCGACGTCGATGGAGAACCCGATCATGATCTCCTCGAGCGACCAGGTGCGGCTGTTGAAACGGTTGCGGACGACAAGGTACTGAGCGACGTGCCCGTGAAGATCGAGAAACTCCGGCGCGAGCAGGTGATCGCGCTGCGCCGGGCGCCCGCGCACCACCAGTGCAACCAGGAGCCGCCGCGGCCGGTAACACCTGGCGCCGGCGGGCCTCAGCCCTGACGGATGTCGGCGCCGACCTCATCACCGGTCGTTGATAGCGCCTCGCGTAGTACCGGATCGGCTTCTTGGGCCAGGACGGGGACGAGGCCGGAGTCGGTGCGGTTCCAGATCAGGATGAGTGGGCGCTGCTGCTCATCCTCGGCCGGGACGAGCGCGCATCGCAGCCCTCGGGCGTCCTCGTGCCGGGCGACGGGCAGTGGGTAGCCGTCGAGGCCGGCGCCGTGCAGCGCGAGCAGGGCGGCGACGAGGTTGTCGACGTTCGAGGCGCTCTCCGCGTTCCAGGTGCCCGCGCCGCGTGGCGGCATCTCCCAGGGCGTCTTCCACAGCCCGTCGACCCCGGTCCGCCGGTCGACGAGCGCGAGGAGGTCGCACCCTTTCTCCGGGAGCACGGTGAGCGAGAGCTCGTCGATCTCCAGGACGAGCCGGGTCCACCCTTGCTCGAGCTCGACCTGCCGCACGCTCGCCACGTTCTGCGTCATCACTCCGACCGACCTCCCTCGTGGTCCGGCCCCGCCTCGACGGCACCCTCTGCCGCCGCGGCACGACCGGTCGTGGTGATCTCCCCATCCACGACGTCGTAGCTCACGCCGTCGACCACGAGCCCACGCAGGGCGGCACCCGCGTCGAGCCGCTCGACGCAGCCGTCCACGGTCACGGACCCGTCGAGGGCGATGTGCACACCGAAGACGCCGGCGATCACGAGCTCCACCCAAGACCCGGCCGACGAGCAGGACCAGTCGATGAGGTACGGGAACTGGGGAGGCGTCTTGCGGGCCCCGCCGTTGACCGGCTCCGCGGCCTCCTCGACGAAGTGGGCCTGCCCGGGCGGACCCTGGTTCGCGGTCCGGGCGAGACCCGCGAGCCAGTCGAGTGCCACCTCGGGGTGCCCCAGCTCGATCACGGCCCGCGCCGAGTCGGCAGGCCACGCCGGGTAGGCGCCGTTCCACTGGTGGTCCGCCCGCAACGAGTAGCCGGCGTCGGGGTCGAAAGGTGAGAGCGCCCGCATCCACGACGGCGTCCGCAGCTCGGTCTCGAAGAACCGCACCATTTCCCCGCGCACGTCCGCGGGGAGGTCTGAGGCGATCGTCGTGCCCACGGTGGCGAAGTCGTAGCAGTGCCGGGTGGGCACGAGCGTGCCGTCCGGCTGGCGGGCGTGGAAGAACCCGCTGCCGGGGATGTAGAGCTCCTGGACGAGCCCCACTAGCTCGTCCGCCTCCGCCCGGAACGTCGCGGCCTCGGTCGCGTCACCCTCGAGCTCGGCCAGCTCCGCCGCCACCCGCAGGCACCACACGTTCGCCGCGTTCAGGCTCGCGACCTCGTGGACGTAGCTGCTCACGCACTCGAGCAGGTTGTCGATCTCCCCGTAGTCGGCGAGCCCGCTCGCGGACCGGATCCGGTGCCAGGCCCGCGACCAGGTCCGGACGTGGTCGGCGAGCCGGTGGGTGCCGCCGTCCACCGTGGACAGCTCGGCCTCGAGGAAGCCCCGGTCACCGGTGACGGCGACGTAGTCCCGCACCAGCCGCGTCATGGCGTAGTGGTTGACCGAGTACCAGTACCCCACCGGCCCACCGGTGAGCCACTCGGTGCCGAAGTGCTTGTCGATGTCGGTGCTCACCCAGTGCGAGATCTGCGTGCGCATCACCCCCGGGTCGAGCAGCGCGTGCACGAGCGAGCTGAGGGAGTAGTCCCAGATGAACGTCGTCGTCTGCCAGTAGCGGGGCATCAGCGTGTCGTACGTGCGACCCATGAAGGAGGCCGGGTTGTCCCGCTTGAACCACAGCACGCCCAGTGCGCCCCACCAGTACAACCGGCGCAGCGCGTCGTCGGACGTCTCCAGCACGGGGAGAGACCCTCCGAACTCGGCGTCGGCCGGGTCGAACATCGCGGCGATCTGCCGGTCCCACTCCCGCTCGCTCGCTCCGACCGCGCGGGTGACGGACCCGCTCAGCCGGTCGAGCACGGCTCGGGCGTCGTCCGCGCTCGTAGCCACGGCGTGCACGTACCCGAACCGGACGCGCTCCCAGGCGCCCACCTCGGTGACCGCCGCCACGAGGCGAGGCGTCCCGTCCTCCAGACGTGCGCCGTCGGGCAGCAGTAGAGCCTGCACGCTCGTGGCCGAGCCGTCCCGCGGAGTGCCCGTGACCACCGCCCCCTCCCGCGCGAGCGTGTTGAGGGCCTGCGGCGGCTCCGCAGAGAGCCAGGGCGTGGCCTGCCGCGTCACGGTCGAGAACAGCCAGAGCCCGAGGCGCAGCTCGCGCGGCCCGCCCGCGGCGTTCTCCACTTCGATGTCGACGACGACGGCGGGCTCCCCCGGCGGGCAGACCGTCACCGTCCGCACCACCCAGTCGTCGATGCGCGTGCTGCGCTCCACCCGGTCCGGGAGCCAGCGCACCTCCACCGGTTCGCCGTAGGAGCGGGCCAGCCGGCCCCCGAGGTAGAGCTGCCCGCTGATGGAGTCCCCCTGGGACACCGGCGGGACGTTGAGGCTGCGCACGCCCACGACGTCGTGGTCCACCTGGGCGGTGGCCCAGTGGTTCGTCAGTCCCGGGGGGTTCACCATGTCGTCGAAACGGTCGACGATCACGTCGCTCGCGAAGTCGGCGCTCTTGGGGATCATTCGTTCGGGCAAGGTTCGCTCTCCTCGTCAGGGGGTCAGGTGTGCGGCGAGCCATCCGGCCAGGTGGGCGTCGTCGTGCGGCCCACCCGCCTCGTGACCGTTATAGGAACAGGTCGTCACGTGGGGCACGACGGCGGTGATCGCGTTGATCGCGGCGAAGATGCCCGACGGCGGGCACGTCGCGTCCGCGAGTCCCACCGAGATCCAGGCCGGGCATGCGACCCGCCGTGCGAGGAACGCCACGTCCACGTGGTCGAGGACCTCGAGGACCCGTTCCACGTCGAGACGGTGCACGGCCAGGTACTGCCCGAGCTCGAGGTAGGGCGGCGCGTCCGTCACCTCGATCGACCGCGCGATCCCGCACAGGAACGGCGTCCGGGCGGCCACGGCGCGGTCACCGGGATGCAGGCGTAGCCGTGGCTCGCCCAGACGAGCCGCTCGTGCGGCAGCCCCCGGCCTCCCCCGTACCCGAGGTACTCCACCACGACCGGGAAGGGTTCCTCGGCGCCTGCGGGGAGCAGCCACCAGGCCCGCACCGGTTCCCCCTCGAAGCCCGGGAACGTGACGTCATGGACGGTCACGGTGCGCAACATCGTGTCGACGAGCTCCGCCGTCACGGCACCGCCGGCCGCGCGCGAGGCGGACAGCGTCCGCTCCCAGAACTCCTCCAGCCCGGCCGGTTCGCTCCGTGGGTAGCGGTACGTCCTCAACTGCTCGAGGGGGAGGTCGAGCTGGACCATCAGGGCCACCGCGCGTACTCGGCCGCGAGCGCCGGCGGGATGCCCTCGGCCGTCGGGTCCGCAAACTCCGTGTTCGGCAGCAGGGGGTACCAGTCGGGCCGGGCGGGGTCGCGGTCGTAGGGGTAGCCACCGAGCTCTCGGTACAGCTCGGCGTACTCGGCCAGCTTCTCGCGGTCGAGGGTGACACCGAGGCCGGGTCCCTCGGGCACGGCGATCCGGCCGTCGGTATATGTGCGCAGCCCCCCGGCCACGACGTCCCCGCGCAGGTGGTGGTAGTGCGCGTCCGCCGCGAAGACGAGGTTCGGGAGCGTCGCGCCGAGGTGCAGCATCGAGGCGAGCTGAATGCCCAGCTCGCCCGAGGAGTGGACCGCGACGCCGAGCGAGAACGCCTCGCAGATACCGCCGGCGCGCAGGCACGGACGGATCCCGCCCCAGAACGTGGTGTCGAGCAGGACCACGTCCACGGCCGGGTTCAGCACGTTCGCGGCGAGCTGCTCGAAGTTCACCACCACCGTGTTCGTGGCGAGCGGGATCCGGGTGTTCTCCCGCACCCGCCGCATCCCGGTCAGGGAGTACACCGGGTCCTCGAGGTAGTCGTTGGGCAGGTCCTCGATGGCGTGCGCGAAGCGGATCGACTCCTCCACGCTGAGGGCGCCGTTGGGGTCGTAGCGGAAGCGGTCCTGGGGGAACGCGTCGGCGAGGGCCCGGTAGCAGGCGAGCTCGTAGTCCGGGGCGAACACCCCGCCCTTGAGCTTGTGCACGCGGAAGCCGTGCTGCTCGCGCAGCCGGCCGGCCTCGGCCACGAGCTGCTCGGGCGTGCGGACCTCGTTGTTCCCCTCGCGGTCGGGGAACCGGAAGAACAGGTAGGACGCGAACTCGACCTCGTCCCGGACGCGACCGCCGAGCAGGTCGTGGACGGGCAGCCCGACGTGCTGCCCGAGGAGGTCGAGGCACGCGAACTCCACCGCCGCGAGCAGCTGGGTACGGTTGTTGTACAGGCTCGCCGTCGGGTTCGCCAGCATGAAGCGGAGCGCCTCGGTGCGTGCCGGGTCGTGTCCCACGAGGTAGGTCTTGAGCGAGGTGACCGCCGCCTCGGCGCTCTCCCCTCCGCCTCCGAGCTCACCGAGCCCGATGAGTCCGTTGTCCGCCTCGACCTCGACGACCGTGCGCACGAACCGGCCCCAGTGGGCCCCGTTGGAGTGCCTCAGCGGTGCCTCGAGCGGCACGGTGACGGTGGTCGCTCGGATATCGACGATGCGCAGGCCGCTGGTGTTCATGACTCGTCCTCGGGTAGTTCCACGGCGTTGCCGGCGGTGAGACCGCCGTCCACCTTGATGTCCGCGCCCGTGATGAAGGACGCACGATCGCTCAGGAGGTACTCGATCACGTCGGCGATCTCCGAGCTGCGGGCCACCCGGCCCAGCGGGTGCGCCCGACCCCAGCCGGCGATGACGTCCTCGACCTCCGCCTCGCTCCCGGCGTGCAGCCCGGCCGCCCACCGCAGCATGGGCGTGTCCACGGAGCCGGGGCAGACGGCGTTGACCCGGATGCCCTCGGCGGCGTGGTCCACTGCCATCGCCCGCACCAGGGACAGGAGCGCACCCTTGGTAGCCGCGTAGGCGGCCACCCCCTGCTGGGCGGCATAGGCCTGCACCGAGGAGACGAGCACGATCCCGCCCCCGCCCCGAGCCCGCATCTGGGGCACCGCGTGGTGGGCGGCGAGGAACGCACCGCGCACGTTGACCGCCATCACCTTGTCGTAGGTCTCCATCGACGTGCCGTCCACGGTGCCGTACGTCTGGATGCCGGCCGCGCAGACCAGGGCGTTCACACCGCCGTCGGCCCCGATCCGCTCGAACGCGGCGGCCATCGCGGCGTCGTCCGTCACGTCGACCGCAACCGGTTCGACCCTCCCGGGCGAGCCGGCGCACGCCGTCACCAGCCCGGCCAGCGCCTGCTCGTCGAGGTCCAGGGCGTAGACATGGGCGCCGTGCGCGGCGAGCGCGGTGCTGACCGCGCCCCCGATGCCGGCCGCGCCCCCGGTGACGGCCACGACCAGAGGCGAGCCTGCGCCGCCGGGCGAGCCTGCGCCGTCGGGCGTGGTCATGGTTGCGGTCACGAGAGGCCTCCTAGGAGCGTGGGTCAGTAATGAAAATCGACTGAGGGATGCTACAACTCCGGAGGAAGTTTTTGGCTCCTGCGAGGTTCGTTCTTGTAGGTTTACCACATAGAGAATGGACCATATCCGACTACTGACCCACGCTCCTAGAACTGTCCGAGCGAGAGGCCGCGCGTGAAGGCACGCTGCGTCGCGAGGAAGAGGACGACGGTCGGCAGGGAGACGAGACGGTCGGCAGGGAGACGAGCAGTCCGCCGGCGAGCACGGTGGACATCGCGGACCCGCCGTACGTACTCTGCAGCGCCGACAGGGCCGTGATCACCGGGCGGATCTGGGACGACTGGGTCAGGGTCAGCCCGAGGAGCAGGTCGTTCCAGACGAACGTCGCCTGCAGGATGAAGATCGCCACGAGCGCGCTCGAGGACATCGGCAGGTAGATGCGCCAGAAGATGCGCCACGGCGTCGCGCCGTCCATCACCGCGGCCTCGAAGAGCTGATGGGCGATGCCGCCGAAGAAGTTCCGCATCACGAACGCCGAGAACGGGACGGCGATCACCGTGTAGACGAGGATCATGCCCGCCCGGGTGTTGAACAGCCCGGTCTGCGCGTAGCCCACGAAGAGCGGCATGAGGATCATCTGCAGCGGGAAGATCGTGCTCGCGAAGATCACCACGAACCAGGCGAACCCGTGCCGCAACCGCAGGGCCACGATGGAGAATCCGGCCGCGGCACCGATGATCACGGCGATGAGGGGTGAGACGACCGCATAGATCGCGGTGGAGCCGATGCCCTCGGACAGCTTCCCCCGGTCCCAGGCGTCGGACATGTTGGACAGCAGCCCGCCGAGGTCCCCGGGTTGCCAGATCGGCATCGACCCGAACAGCTCGGGCCGCTTCGACGCGTTGGCGAGGAGCAGGTAGACGGGGACGAGCCAGAGCAGCCCGAGGATCCCGAGGACGACTCGGCGCATCGTTTCAGCCACGGTTCCCCCTCCCTACGTCGACCGCTGGTCGGAGAGCTGACGGCGCAGGTACAGGATCGACGCGAGCACCGTGACGACGGTCAGGAAGACGGCGACGGCACCGCCCAGCCCGTATGCGTTGTTCACGAACGTCTCCTTGTACATGGTGAGGGCGAGCGTCTCGGACACCCGGCCCGGACCGCCCTTCGTCATGCCCCAGATGATGTCGAACGTCTTGAGGCTGCCCACGATGGAGAGCCCGACGACGACGGTGGTCAGGGGGGCGAGCATCGGCCAGGTCATCGTGCGAAACAGCGTCCAGCCGGAGGCCCCGTCGACCCGGGCCGCCTCGAGCGGTGCCTTGGGGATGGACTGGAGCCCGATCCCGAAGAGCAGCGCGTTCACACCGGCGCCCTGCCAGGTCGAGGCGCCGATCATGACGAACGTGTTGAGCGGCGCGTCCAGCAGCCACCGCAGGTCCGAGCCCGGCAGGTGCAGAAACGCCAGTGCCTGGCTCAGCGCGCCGTTCGTTTGCAGGATGAAGGACCAGATGACGCCGACGGCCACGCCCGAGATCGCGTACGGGATGAGGAACGGCAACCGGAAGAGCGTCGCGTTCTTGATCCCGTGGCTGAGCACGGCGATGAGGAGACCGAGCCCCACGGGTAGCGCGATCGTGCCGATCACCCAGTACAGGGTGTTGAGGACCGAGTTGACGAGCGCGGGGTCGGAGAACATCTCGCGGTAGTTCGCGACCCCGATGAGCTCGGGGTCACCGAGACCGTTGTACTCGGTGAAGCTGATGTACGTGGTCCACAGGAACGGCAGGTAGAGCACGAACGCGACGATCAGCACACCGGGCGCCACGAAGCCGATGCTCGATATCCAGTACGAGTTCCGCGGCCGGCGCTGCTCCAGCAGCTCGGCACGGCGGGCGCTGGGTTGGG
>JAENWO010000520.1 GCA_016649925.1 Actinomycetales bacterium | reverse complement strand
TTTTCATTGCCCGCGACGGTGTCTCCGAGCTCACCAGCATGGTGCTCACCGAGCGTGAGGTGCGCGACCTTGTCGAGCGGATGCTGCAGGCCTCCGGTCGGCGCGTGGACCTTTCTTCGCCTTTCGTTGATGCCTCCCTGCCCGACGGGTCGAGGCTGCACGTGGTCATCCCGGACATCACCCAGAAGCACTGGGCGGTCAACATCCGCAAGTTCACCCGGCGCATCCGGGACCTGAACCAGCTCGTCGGGCTGGGCTCGCTCACCCAGCAGGCTGCCGAGTTCCTGCGGATGTGCGTGCTCGCCGGGCAGAACATCCTGGTCTCGGGTGCCACGCAGACGGGCAAGACGACGATGCTGAACGCCCTGCTGTCGTCCACGAGGCCCGGCGAACGGATCGTGACCGTGGAGGAAACCTTCGAGCTGGACCTCTCGGCGCGGGACGTCGTGGCCATGCAGTGCCGTCAGCCGAGCCTCGAGGGGACGGGTGAGATCACCCTGCGGCGGCTGATCAAGGAGTCCCTCCGGATGCGACCGGACCGGCTCGTGGTCGGCGAGGTGCGCGAGGCCGAGAGCCTCGACCTGCTCATCGCCCTGAACAGCGGGCTTCCCGGCATGTGCTCGATCCACGCCAACAGCGCCAGGGATGCCCTCGCCAAGCTCTCGACGCTGCCGCTGCTGGCCGGCCGGAACATCGACTCGTCGTTCGTGCTGCCCACCGTGGCCGGCTGTATCGACATCGTCGTGCACTGCGAGATAGATCGCCACGGACGCCGACGGGTCACCGAGATCATCGCGCCGAGCGGGCAACTCGCCGGCCCGATGATCGAGGCCAGCCCGGTCTTCCTGGCTCTGGGGGGAACCCTCGAGCCGACCGGCGGCTTCCCCACCAAGCTCGCCAAGTTCCGCGCTGCGGGCCTCGACCCGGCGCTCGTGCTTCGGCGGGGAGCGGCATGACGCTCGCGCTGGGGTGCCTCCTGGCCGCGGGCCTGCTGCTCGTCGCCTCTCCGTTCCTCTGGCCCGCACGCGAGCCCGTCGCGGTCGCAGCCCGGGCAGGAGTTCAGACCCGGATGCGCTCGCGCCTCACGCAGGCCGGGTTCGGCGGGGTGCCGGTCTCGGTCTTCATCGCCGTCTCACTGGCCGTGGGACTCGCCTCCGCGGCGCTCGCGCAGGCGCTGCTCGGAGTACAGGCGCTCGCCGCCGTGGCCGGCCTGGCCGCGGCCGTGTTCCCCTCGCTGCTCGTGTCCTGGCGCGCCCGCGCTCGCCGGAGGGCCAATCGCACGGTCTGGCCCGACGTGGTCGACCATCTGGTCTCCGCGGTCCGGTCCGGACTCGCCCTGCCCGACAGCGTGAGCAGCCTCGCGCAGTCCGGTCCGGCGGCCGGCCGCGTCGCCTTCTCGGCGTTCGAGCGCGAGTATCGCGCGACCGGAAATTTCGCACACTGCATCGACGAGCTCAAGGCGTCCCTCTCCGACCCCATCGCAGACCGAATCCTGGAGACCCTCCGCATGGCGAGGGACGTCGGCGGAAGCGACCTGACGATCGTGTTGCGCAGCCTCGCAGCCTGGCTCCGGCAGGATGCCGCCATCCGGTCGGAGGTCGAGGCCCGGCAGTCCTGGATCGTGAACTCGGCCAGGCTGGGCGTCGCCGCGCCGTGGATCGTGCTCCTGCTGCTCGCCTCCCGCCCGGAGGCTGCCCTTGCGTACAACACACCAGCCGGCGGCCTGGTGATCCTCGGCGGCCTGGCCGTCTCTGCCGTGGCCTACCGCGTCATGGTCAGGCTGGGGCGGCTCCCCGAGGAACGGCGGTGGTTTCGGTGAGCGCGCAGCTGGCCTGGGGTGTGTTCTGCGGAACCGCACTCGGCGTCGGGCTGTGGTCGCTGGTGAGCCTCGCGCCGAGGCTCAGCCGGCCGAGGCTCGCCAACAGGCTTGCGCCGTACCTCCTCGACCTCTCGCCTGAGGCGCGGGCGTTCGTCGGGCGCAGCTCCGTCGATCCGATTCCCGTGCTCGGCACGATGTTCTCGCCGGGCTTCCATCGACTCAGGGACGCGCTCTCGTCCCTCCTGGGCGGGGCCGACACGACCCAGCGG
>JAENWO010000411.1 GCA_016649925.1 Actinomycetales bacterium | reverse complement strand
GGCGCTCGAGGTAGGCACACGCATCGTCACCGACGAGAACGTCTACCCATGACACGCATCGTCCTGACCACCGCGTCGGCCGAGCTCGTGGAGCGGATGCACCACGCCACGGGCGGGGCGTTCCTCGCCCTGCCCGAGGGCCCGCTCCCAGCTGACCCCGCACACCTGTTCGCGCAGCTCGACAACGCCCCGGCCCCCGACGTCGTCGTGATCGACTCCGGCTCCGCCACAGAGCAAGCGCTGGACCTCGCAGCGCGCTTCGACCAGCAGTGCCCCAGCATCGCCGTCATCCTGGTCAGCGACCTAGGACCGGAGATCGGCCTGTCCGCCATGCGCGCCGGCGTGCGCGACATCCTCCATCCCGCGGCGGAGATCTCCGACATCCGCATGGTGCTCGACCGTGCCTCCGAGGTGGCACAGGCACGAGGCCTGGCGCCGGCACTCGCGGGCGGGGCCCCGGGGTCCGCGCCCGTGAGGACCGGCCGGGTGATCAGCGTGGTCTCCCCCAAGGGTGGGGTCGGCAAGACGACCGTGTCCACCAACCTGGCCGTCGGCCTGGCCCTGGCCGCACCCCACTCCACGGTGCTGGTCGACCTCGACGTCCAGTTCGGTGATGTGGCCAGCGCGCTGAACCTCCAGCCGGAGCACTCGTTGACCGATATGGTCAACGGCCCGGCCAGCCGCGACACCATGATGCTCAAGACCTTCCTCACCCTGCACGAGACCGGCCTGTACGTCATCTGTGGACCCCCGTCACCCGCCGGTGCGGACACCATCAGCGGGGCCCAGGTCAGCCAGCTCCTGGAGATGCTGGCCTGGGAGTTCCGGTACGTCGTCGTGGACACCGCGCCGGGCCTGTCGGAGCACACCCTGGCGGCCATGGACCAGACAAGTGACCTGGTGCTGCTGACGAGCATGGACGTGCCGGGAGTGCGCGGACTGCGCAAGGAGCTGGACACCCTGACCGAGCTCGACATGTTCACCGACTCCCGTCACGTGGTCCTGAACTTCACCGACACCCGTGGCGGACTGTCGCTAGCCGACGTCGAGGCCACCATCGGCACCGGAGTGGACCTGATGCTGCCACGTTCGAAGGCTGTCCCCGGATCGGTCAACCAGGGCATCCCCTTGCTGCAAAGCGGCGTACGCGACCCGATGACCAAGCAGCTGCGCCGGCTCGTGGACCGCTTCGCCCCGGGCCCGGCAGCCACTCGCCGGCCCCGGCGGGGCGAGGGCCGACACCGCGGCCGTCGTAGGGTCTTGAGATGAACCTGTCCGAGCGGCTCAAGGCCGCCCGCGAGCACCACCCGAACAGCTCGTCCACGCCCGCTCCGGCGGTACCCACGCCAAGACCGACGGCGCCGCCGCCCACGGCTACGACGCCCGCAGCAGCGGCCTCCCCCGCCACGGCTACGACGCTCGCACCCACGCCAGCGGCAGCCGAGCGCAAGACCGTCTCCGAACGCAAGGCGGTATCCGAGCGCAAGCCGACCGGTGTGACATCGGCGGCCGCGCCGCGACGCCCAGTTCCGGTCGCACCCCCTTCGGGCAGCGACGCCCTGACCAAGCTGAAGGACGGTGCCGCGGCGGCGTTGTTCGAGCGGATGGGCGCCCGCCTCAACGACCCGTCGCTCAGTGAGGACAAGCTGCACGCGCTCGTCCGCTCCGAGCTCAATCACGTTGTCGAGGAGGAGAAGGTTCCCCTCTCTGCCGAGGAACGTCGCCGCCTCATCCGCGATGTCGAGGACGACGTGCTGGGCCACGGGCCGCTGCAGCGGCTGCTCGACGACCCGAGCGTGACCGAGATCATGGTCAACGGCCCGGACATGGTCTATGTCGAGCAGAATGGGAAGCTGACCCGCAGCCCGACACACTTCGCCTCGGAGGAGCACCTGCGGCGCGTCATCGAGCGCATCGTGTCCCAGGTCGGACGGCGGATCGACGAGTCCTCCCCGATGGTCGACGCCAGGCTCTCGGACGGGTCGCGGGTGAACGCGGTGATCCCACCCCTGGCCTTCAGCGGCTCGTCGCTGACGATCCGCAAGTTCGCCAAGGACCCGTTCAAGGTCAACGATCTGATCGGGTTCGGGACCCTGACGCCGGAGATGGCCGAGCTGCTGCGGGCCTGCGTGGAGGCACGGTTGAACGTGATCGTCTCCGGTGGTACCGGGACGGGTAAGACGACGTTGCTGAACGTGCTGTCCTCCTTCATCCCTGAGGGCGAACGTATCGTCACGATCGAGGACGCGGTCGAGCTACAGCTGCAGCAGGACCACGTCGTGCGCCTCGAGAGCCGCCCGCCCAATATCGAGGGCAAGGGCGAGATCGGGATCCGGGAGCTCGTGCGCAACTCCCTGCGTATGCGTCCCGACCGCATCGTGGTCGGAGAGGTTCGCGGCGGTGAGAGCCTGGACATGCTGCAGGCGATGAACACCGGCCACGACGGCTCGCTGTCCACCGTACACGCCAACTCTCCCCGGGACGCCGTCGCGCGTCTGGAGACACTGGTCCTGATGGCCGGGATGGACCTGCCGTTGCGCGCCATCCGTGAGCAGATCGCCTCGGCCGTCGACGTCATCGTTCAGCTCAGCCGGCTCCGGGACGGCACCCGACGGGTCACCGCCGTCACCGAGGTGCAGGGCATGGAGGGACAGACGGTGACCTTGCAGGACGTCTTCCTGTTCGACTACTCCGCCGGGGTCGACATCCGCGGACGGTTCCTCGGCAAGCCGGTCGCTACCGGTATCCGTCCCCGGTTCACCGACCGGTTCGCCGAGCTGGGGATCACCCTCTCCCCGAGGGTGTTCGGCACGCCCGAGGTCGGGGCGACGTACCGATGAGCGAGCTCTTGAGCTCCCCCGGAGCTGTCACCGCCGTCTCCGCCTGCGCGGTGGCGGTGCTGATCGCGGTCTACCTGGTCCTGTCCCCCAGTCCGGTCCGGGTGGCGCTGGAACGTCGCCGACCCGGGGTCGCCCCCCGTCCCGGACCACTGGCGGGCGCGGCCACGGCGACCACCGCCGGCATCGACAAGTTCCTCCGGCGGCGCAGCGGCC
>JAENWO010000231.1 GCA_016649925.1 Actinomycetales bacterium | reverse complement strand
TACCCGCCACCTCGTCGACCCCGAGGTGGCACCACTCCTCGACGTGTTCCCGCTTCTGAGCCTCTCGGCTGAGACACTCGAGCAGACCCGCGAGTTGATGGGTCAACCCGTAGAGGGGGCGCCTGACCCTGAGGAGCTCTTCCCCGGGGTCTCCAGCACCGAGCGGCTGATCCCGGGCGCCGAGGGCGACCCCGACGTTCGGGTGCTCCTTTATCGACCCAAGAACCTGGCCACCACCCTGCCCGCGCTGGTGTGGATCCACGGCGGCGGGTACGTGATCGGCCCGGCGGACAGCGACGAGATCCTGTGCCGCCGGATCGCGACGCAGACGCGCGCCGTCGTCGTCTCGGTCGACTACCGTCTGGCTCCGGAGACCGCGGCCCCCGGGCTGGTGGAGGACTGCTATGCGGCGCTGCGCTGGGTGCATGAGAACGCCGCGGAGCTCGACGTCGACGTCGAGCGGGTCGCCGTCGGGGGCGCGAGCGCCGGGGGTGGACTAGCGGCGACACTGGCCCTGTTGGCCCGCGACCGGGGAGAGTTCCCGGTGAGCTTCCAGCTGCTCATCTATCCCATGCTCGACGATCGCACCGCCACCACGGCCGACCCTCACCCGCACGCCGGGGAGTTCATCTGGACGCCGTCGGACAACCATTTCGGCTGGTCCGCCATCCTCGGCCACGAACCGGGCGTGGACGGTGTCTCCCCGTACACCGCGGCCGCCCGGGCCGACAGCCTCGCCGGTCTCCCGCGCACCTTCATCAGTGTCGGAACTCTCGACCTGTTCTTCGAAGAGGATCTGGAATACACCCGGCGCCTCATCCGTGAGGGTGTCCCGACCGAGCTGCACGTCTACCCTGGCGCGTTCCACGCGTACGACCTGGTGGCCGAGGCGCGGGTGACGCAGGCGTACTTCCGGGACTTCCTCGGAGCGCTTGACCGCTCGTTCAACGGCTGACCGAGTTCGTCTTCCCGGTCCGCCGGCCCCGTGTGTCATGCGCCGCCGGACCGCCGGTCATGCACGTCCGGGGCCCGACGACGGACGCTGCCCCGGTCTGTTCGCCCACCCCTGCAGAGCGTGCGGTGGCCGCCCGGCGAGACTGCGGACGCAAGAATCGTCAGGACGTCGGCGCCTCGTCCAGCGGCGGAGGCTACCGCCGGTTGGCCAGGACGGAGGTGTTCTCCGCCGTCTTGATCGTCGCGACCGAGAACTCCAGGCCGAGGCGGCACAGGATGACGAAGAGCAGCGCCGGGATCCAGCCGAGGAGCAGGGCCGCCAGGCCCAGGCCCGCCGAGCCGGCATCGGACCCGAACCCGAGCCCGATAAGGAGGAGCCACCAGAGACCCGCGACCACCACGGCGATCACGAAGAGCACCTTCGCGAAGCCGATGGTGATGTAGCGGGAGAAGGAGAGGTCGAACAGCGCCTTGAAGAAACCGCCCTGCCCGGCGTGCTGCTGGGCACCCCAGGGCGCACCCGCGGAGGGACCCTGATACTGCGGCGCGAAGCCCTGAGCGCCGTAGGGTGCGGGCACCCCGGGTACGGGCTGCTGCGGGTACGGCCCCGCCCCAGAGCCCTGGACGCCGTACCCGGGCTGGGGCTGTGCTGCCGGCTGGGGCTGTGCTGCCGGCTGGTCCCCGCCGTGGGATGGATACTCGGACATGGTGGTCCCCGTTCGATCGCTGCGCGCACCTGCCTGACCCCTACACCCTAGCGATTCGGCGGGCCCGCCGCTGATCCCTTCGCCGGGCAGCTAGGCTGGCCGACCATGCGCGCAACACTCATCCACGGTGAACGGGACATCCGCCTGGAGCACGTTCCGGACCCGGTGCTGTCCACCGGCGGCGACGCGATCGTACGGGTGGTGGCCGCGTGCGTCTGCGGCTCGGACCTCTGGCCCTACCGGGGCGTCACACCCACCCGTGAGCCCCACCGGATGGGGCACGAGTTCGTCGGTGTCGTCGAGCAGGTGGGGCCCCTCGTGCACCGGATCCGCGTGGGCGACTTCGTCATCGCCCCGTTCTACGACTGCGACAACACGTGCCTCAACTGCCGCAACGGCGTGACCACGTCCTGCCTGCACGGCGGATGGTGGGGGACGGACGACGAGCTCGGCGCCTTCGCCGACGGTGCCCAGGGCGAGCTCGTGCGCGTGCCGCACGCGGATGGCTCACTGGTGGCGACGCCGTCGTACCCGGACGAAGCCCTCATCCCCGGTCTCCTCACGCTCGCGGATGTGATGGGCACCGGCCACCACGCCGCCGTGTCGGCGGGCGTCCGGCAGGGCAGCACCGTGGCCGTGGTGGGCGACGGTGCCGTCGGGCTGTGCGCGGTGCTCGCCTCGCACCGGCTCGGCGCCTCGCGGATCGTCGCGATGTCCCGGCACGAGGACCGCCAGCGTCTGGCCCGTGAGTTCGGGGCGACCGACGTCGTCGCGGAGCGGGGCGATGCGGGGGTGGCGCGGATCAAGGAGATGTTCGACGGCGTCGGCCCGGACTGCGTCCTGGAGTGCGTGGGCACGAAGGAGTCGATGGACCAGGCGCTGCGCTCGGCGCGGCCCGGCGGGATGGTCGGCTTCGTGGGCGTGCCCAACGGCGGTCCGGAGCTGCCGGTGCGGCAGATGTTCGACACCAACGTCGGCGTCAACGGCGGGGTGGCCCCGGTGCGTGGCTACGTCGAGGAGCTGCTGCCGGAGGTGCTCTCCGGGGCGATCGACCCCGGCCGCGTCTTCGACCTGGAGCTGCCGCTCGCCCGCGTCGCCGAGGCGTATCAGGCGATGGACGAGCGCCGCGCGATCAAAGTCCTGCTCCGCCCCTGACCCCAAGCAAACGAGTGCTGGCAATTCATCTCATATCTCGAGATTTGAGATGAATTGCCAGCACTCGTTTGCTTGGGGTTTGTCGTGGTTGCGGTGGTGTCAGCGCGCGGGCGGGCGCCACACCACGAGCGCCCCGCCGGAGACCGACGTGGCCACGCGCCGCAGCCGCGTCCCGCGGGGGACCGCGACGACGTCACCGCCCGGGCTCGCGGTGAACACCCTCCGGCCGGAGTCGACGATGCCGAGGAGCCGCTCCACCTGCTCGGAGAGCCGCTCGTTCTGCTCCGCGAGGTGCATGATTCGCTTGATGCCAGCGAGGTTGACGCCCTCCTCCTGGGAGAGGCGCTGGATCTCGCGGAGCATGTCGATGTCCCGCTGCGAGTACCGCCTCCCGCGCCCGGTGCTGCGGCGCGGCGTGACCAGCCCGAGCCGGTCGTACTGGCGCAACGTCTGCGGGTGCATCCCCGCGCGCGCGGCCGCGGCCGAGATGAGGAAGACGGGGGCGTCGTAGCGGGCCATCGTGCGTCAGCCCCGCGCGGACTCGGCCAGACCGGCCCGTGGGTCGGTGCCTTCGGTCGCGGACTCGAAGTCCTCGAGCGCCTTGCGCGCGTCCTTGGTGAGGTTGCGCGGCACGGCCACCTGCACGGTGACGATGAGGTCGCCCATGCCGTGCTTGCCGTGCGCACCCTTGCCCTTGACGCGCAGCCGCCCGCCCGACGGCGTCCCCGCCGGGACCTTGAGCCGCACCTGCGACCCGTCGAGCGTGGGCACCGAGACGGTCGCGCCGTTGACGGCCTCGGCGAACGCCACCGGGACGGTGATGGTGAGGTTCTGACCGCTCGACCCGAACACGGGGTGCGGGTCCACGCCCACCGTGACCACGAGGTCCCCGGCCGGTCCGCCGGCTCCGCCCGGCTGGCCCTTGCCGGCGAGGCGGATCTTCTGCCCGTCGCGCACCCCGGCGGGGATGCGGACGTTCATCGACTTCCCGCCCTCGACGGTGAGCGTGACGGTGGCGCCCTCCATGGCCGCCCGGAACGGCAGCCGCGCCGAGGTGGTGATGTCACCACCGCGCTGGGGCCCGCGGGCGTACCCGCCTCCCCCGCCGCCGAACAGGCCGCCGAGGAGGTCCTCGAAGCCCCCACCCGGCGCCGGGCCGGACCCCGCGGTGCTGTAACGCACCCGCGGACCACCCCCGCCCCGCGGACCGCCTCCGGCCTGCGCCCCACCGAACATGCCACCGAACAGGTCCTCGAACCCACCGGCAGCACCCCCGCCGGGGGCGAACCGAGGTCCTCCTCCCGCCATCGCCCGGAGCGCGTCGTACTGCTTGCGCTCCTCGGGGTCGGAGAGCACCGAGTAGGCCTCACCCATGTCCTTGAACTTGTTCTCCGCGGCGGCGTCACCGGCGTTGTGGTCCGGGTGCCACTTGCGGGCGAGCTTGCGGTAGGCCTTCTTGATCTCGGTGGCGTCGGCATCCTTGGGCACGCCGAGCGTGGCGTAGAAGTCCTTCTCCAGCCAGTCCTGACCGCTCATGCCTCACCTCCTCGATCGCGATGTTCCTCGAACATCACCCTCATGCGGGCCCGGTCACCGACACCCGCGCCGGGCGGACGATCCGTTCGCCCACCCGGTATCCCGGCTGCAGCACCAGGCTGACAGTGTCCGTCGCCACGTCGGCGCTCGTCTCGTGGATGAGCGCCTCGTGCAGGTTCGGGTCGAACACGTCGCCGGAGGCGCCGAACCGCTCGACGGCGAAACGTCCGCGCAGCGTGCCCTCGAGCTTTTCCGCGATCGCGAGGAAGGGCCCCTCGAGCTCGCCGTGCGCACGGGCGTACTCGACGTCGTCCAGCACCGGGATCAGCGCGTCCAGCACGTCGTCGACGCCGCGCGCCCGCTCAGCCGCGGCCTCGACCCGGGAGCGCTTCACGAAGCTGTTGAACCGGCTGTCCAGGTTGTAGTGGTCCGCCTTGGCGCGCTGCAGCTGGTCGAAGAGGTCAGCGGCCTCGGCCTTCGCGGCCGCGAGCCAGTCGACGGACTCGGCGGACGGGGAGGCGGGCGTGTCCTGCCCCGGCAGAGGCGTGTCCTGCCCCGGCAGAGGCGTGTCCTGCCCCGGCAGAGGCGTGTCCTGCCCCGGCAGAGGCGTGTCCTGCC
>JAENWO010000034.1 GCA_016649925.1 Actinomycetales bacterium | reverse complement strand
TCACGACGAAGTACTTCCGCGGCGCGCTCGGCACCGAGGCCCGTGAGCACAGCCTCAAGCAGATCATCGACCGGGTCGTCGGTACGTACACGGCGGCCGGGCGCGAGCACGGCTACTTCGCCACCGACGCCGACGCCGAGGTGTTCTCCGAAGAGCTCACCTGGCTGTTGCTGCACCAGGTGTTCGCCTTCAACTCCCCGGTCTGGTTCAACGTCGGCACGCCCTCCCCGCAGCAGGTCAGCGCCTGCTTCATCCTCTCCGTCGACGACACCATGGAGTCGATCCTCAACTGGTACCGCGAGGAGGGCATGATCTTCAAGGGCGGCTCGGGGGCCGGGCTGAACCTCTCCCGAATCCGCTCCTCGAAGGAGCTGCTCTCCTCCGGCGGAACCGCCTCCGGGCCCGTCTCGTTCATGCGCGGAGCGGACGCCTCCGCGGGGACCATCAAGTCCGGGGGCGCGACGAGGCGCGCGGCGAAGATGGTGGTCCTGGACGTCGACCACCCCGACATCGAGGAGTTCGTCCAGACGAAGGCGCGCGAGGAGGACAAGATCCGCGCCCTGCACGCGGCCGGCTTCGACATGGACCTGGGCGGTGCAGACATCTCCTCCGTGCAGTACCAGAACGCGAACAACTCGGTGCGGGTGTCGGACGCGTTCCTGCAGGCCGTGGAGGACGGCACGACCTTCGACCTGAAGGCTCGCATGGATGGCCGCGTGGTCGAGAGCGTCGACGCACGTGGCCTGTTCCGTAAGATCGCCCAGGCCGCGTGGGAGTGCGCCGACCCGGGCCTGCAGTACGACGACACCATCAACGACTGGCACACCTCGCCCGAGTCGGGCCGGATCACCGCGTCGAACCCCTGCAGCGAGTACATGCACCTGGACAACTCCTCGTGCAACCTCGCCTCGATTAACCTACTGACGTTCCTGGCCGAGGACGGCACCTTCGACGTCGAGAGGTTCGTCTCCGCCGTCGAGCTGATCATCACGGCGATGGACATCTCGATCTGCTTCGCCGACTTCCCGACCGAGGCGATCACCGAGACCACGCGCTCCTACCGCCAGCTCGGTATCGGCTACGCGAACCTCGGTGCGCTGCTGATGGCCACCGGGCACGGATACGACTCCGACGGCGGTCGTGCGTTGGCCGGGTCCCTCACTTCGCTGATGACAGGCACCGCCTATCGACGCTCCGCCGAGCTCGCCGGGACACTTGGTGCCTACGACGGTTATGCCCGCAACGCTGTCGCGCACCAGCGGGTGGTGCGCAAGCACGCTGCCGCCAACGACGACCTGCGTACCCTCGGCTCGATGGATGCCGCGATCCACGCGGTCGCGACCGCGGAGTGGGACAAGGGGCTCACGATCGGCCGGCAGGACGGTTGGCGCAACGCCCAGATGAGCCTGCTCGCACCCACCGGCACGATCGGCTTCATGATGGACTGCGACACCACCGGCATCGAGCCGGACTTCTCGCTGGTGAAGTTCAAGAAGCTCGTCGGCGGATCCTCCATGCAGATCGTCAACCAGACGATCCCGCTCGCCCTGCGGCGGCTCGGGTACGCGTCCGAGACCGTCGAGGCGATCGTGGAGCACATCGCCCACCACGGGCACGTCGTGGACGCTCCCGGTCTGCGACCCGAGCACTACGAGGTGTTCGACACCGCGATGGGCCGGCGCTCCATCGCGCCGATGGGTCACGTGAAGATGATGGCAGCCGTCCAGCCGTTCCTGTCCGGGGCCATCTCCAAGACTGTGAACCTGCCCGAGTCCGCCACGGTCGAGGAGATCGAGAGGGTCTACTTCGACGGCTGGAAGCTCGGCCTCAAGGCGCTTGCCGTCTACCGCGACAACTGCAAGGTCGGCCAGCCGCTCTCGGACGCGAAGGCCGCCACGGCCGATACCACCGCCACGCCTGAGACTGCGACACCCACTTCCACCCCGGGGTCGGCCTTCCCGCAGGTGGCCGTGCGCAAGCGTCTGCCGAAGCAACGGCCGTCGACCACGACGTCGTTCAGTGTCGCTGGTGCCGAGGGCTACATGACTGCGGGGACCTACCCGGATGACGGCCTGGGCGAGGTGTTCCTCCGCCTGGGCAAGCAGGGCTCCACCCTCGCCGGGGTGATGGACGCCTTCTCGATCGCCGTCTCGATCGGATTGCAGCACGGGGTGCCTCTGGAGACGTTCGTCAGTAAATTCACGAACCTGCGCTTCGAGCCGGCCGGGATGACCGACGATCCGGACATCCGGTTCGCGCAGTCGATCATGGACTACATCTTCCGGCGCCTCGCCCTGGACTACCTGCCCTTCGAGACCAGGTCCGAGATGGGGATCTTCACCACCGCCGAGAGGGCCCGGCACGCCGAGACCGGCTCCTACGACGAGGTGGATCTGGACACCCTGAGCCAGAGCGCCGGTACCCCCGTCCCCTCGTCCGTAGCCGTTCAGATACCCGCAGCGGCTCAGGAACCGGCGCCCGAGCCCGCACCGAGGTCCACGGCCGAGCTGCTCCAACGCCAGCAGGGACAGAAGGCTGATGCTCCCCTGTGCATGTCCTGCGGGATCACGATGCGTCCGTCCGGCACCTGCTACGTGTGCGAGTCCTGCGGGTCGACCAGCGGGTGCAGCTGAGGGAAGCTGCCGGACCCAGCAGAGGCACTGGCAGGCCGAGGTGGGATCATCGTGGGACGAGTCCCGGCATCGACCTGAATGCCGACCTCGGCGAGGGCATGGGTGACGACGACGCCCTGCTGCGCCTGGTCACGAGCGCGAACGTCGCCTGCGGGGCTCACGCCGGTGACGACGCCACGATGCGCCACGTTTGCGAGGTGGCGGCCGAGCTCGGGGTGCGGGTCGGGGCTCATGTCTCGTATCAGGACACCGAGAACTTCGGCCGGCTCTTCGTCGACGTCGATGAGCGGACCCTGCGCGCCCAGCTGGCCGACCAGCTCGCCCGCCTGAGCGAGATCGCCGCCGCGGCGGGCACGCGGGTCACGTACGTCAAGCCCCACGGCGCGCTCTACCACGCGGCCACCCGGCACGAGGCCCACGCTCGTGCGGTCGTCGAGGTCGCACGCGAGACGGGGCTCGCCGTGGTCGGCGCACCCGGGGCCCTCGACCTGAGCCTGGCCGCCGCCTACGGGCTCGTCGGCGTCACCGAGGGCTTCGCGGACCGCGCCTACGCGACCGACGGCTCCCTCGTCCCCCGGGGGACGCCGGGCGCCGTCCTGCACGACGGCGTCACGATCGCCGCGCGGATCGCGCACCTCGCGGCCACGGGAACGATCGAGGCGATTGACGGGACGTCCCTCCGCCTCGACGTGCGCACGCTGTGCGTGCACGGCGACACCCCGGAGGCCGTCCGGATCGCGACGATGGTGCGCGCCGAGCTGGAGCGGGCCGGCCTGACGCCCGTCCCCTTCACCTGATGCGCATCCAGGCGTACGGCGAGCGGGCCCTGCTCGTGGACCTGCCGGACCTCGACGCCGTCCACGTGCTCGCCGACCTCCTGGCCGCCACCGGCGACCCGCGGATCCTCGACGTCGTCCCTGCGGCCGAGACGCTGCTCGTGGTCGTCGCGGAGCCCGGGGACCTGGCGGGCGTCGCAGAGGTCGTCGCCGGTCTCGATACCTCCACCAGTACCAAGCACCACGAGCTCGCCGAACCCGTGCCGATACCCGTGCGCTACGACGGGGCGGACCTCGACGCCGTCGCCGAGGCCACCGGCCTGACCCGCACTGGTGTGGTCGAGCGGCACGCGGGGCCCGTGTACTCGGTGGACTTCATGGGCTTCCTGCCCGGCTTCGCCTACCTCAGCGGCCTCGACCCGGTCCTGCACCTGCCGCGACTGGAGACCCCTCGCACGCGTGTGCCCGCGGGTTCCGTGGCGATCGCGGGGGAGCGCTGCGCCGTATACCCCCGGGAGTCACCGGGTGGCTGGCGTCTGCTCGGGCACACCGACGTCGTCATGTTCGACCTCGCGGCCGATCCTCCGGCGCTGCTGCGGGCGGGTCTGCGGGTGCGGTTCGAGCCCATCGGGGCGCCGCGATGATCACGGTGCGCAATCCCGGGGCGCTGACCCTCGTGGAGGACCTCGGCCGGCCCGGTCTCGCCGCGCAGGGCGTCCCCCGTTCCGGTGCGGCCGACCGTCGTGCGCTGATTGCCGGCAACCGGCTGCTCGACAACCCCGACGGGGCACCCGCCCTGGAGATGACGATGGGCGGGTTGGAGGTACGCGCCGAGGACGATCTGCTCGTGGCGCTGACCGGTGCCGAGACGCCCGCGTGGATCGACGGTGAGGCGGTCGGTCACGGCGAGGTCCTGGCCCTGCGCCGGGGCGCCACCCTGCGCGTGGGTGTCCCGCGCTGGGGTCTACGCACGTACCTGGCGGTGCGGGGCGGGATCGCCGACCGGCCGTCCTCGGCTCGCGCTCGTTCGACGTGCTGTCCGGGATCGGACCCGAGCCGCTGCGCGAAGGTCACTGCCTCGCCGTCGGGCGGGTGACCACCGACCTGGCGACGGTCGACGCCGTGGGCCAGGCACCGCGGTCGGGCCCCGTGCTGATGCTGGACGCACTACCCGGACCACGCCTGGACTGGTTCGCACCAGCCGCGCGTGCGGCGCTGTTCGCCGCTCCGTTCACCGTGACCGAGCACGGCGACCGCGTGGGGGTGCGGCTGCGTGGGGCGAGGCTGGAGCGGGTGCGGACCGGGGAGCTGCCGTCGGAGGGGGTGGTGGCGGGCGCGATCCAGGTGCCGCCCGATGGTCAGCCGCTGATCTTCGGCCCGGACCACCCGGTCACCGGCGGGTACCCCGTGATCGCCGTCCTGACCGAGAACGCCCGGGACGCCTCCGCCCAGCTTCGCCCGGGGCAGCAGGTGCGATTCCGCCATCGTGGATCGTGGCCGGCGCTCGATCCAGGTCCGGTTCATCCGTCCGAGGGATGACGGATCTGTGGCCCCAGCGGCCGCGCTGAGATGAAGGAGCAGTCATGAGCGAGACGACGCAGCCGACGGCGGCACCGGTGAACACCGTGACCTGGTGGGAGATCCCGGTGCTCGACCTGGAGCAGGCGCAGGCGTTCTACACCGCGGTGTTCGGATGGACGTTCACGCCGTTCGGAGAGGGCTACCTGGGCATCATGAACGGGGCCGACATGGTGGGCGGCATGTTCGAGGACGCCACGGCCGCCGCCGGGGACGGCATCCGCGTGTACGTGAACGTGACGGACCTCGAGGCAGTGCTCGCGGCGGTGGAGGCCGCGGGCGGGACGGTGCACACCACGCGCACCGAGGTCGGCATCGACATGGGGTGGTGGGCCGAGATCGTCGACCCCGGCGGGCGCCGGCTCGGTCTGTGCACCGGGGCCGACGTGCAGGGGTGAGGCGCCGCCTCCCCGCCGCGTCACCAGCCGGCTCCTGGTCTCGGACGGTGCCCTCGACCACCCAGCGCTGGGCGCGGTAGTAGATGACGATCACCGGGATCGCGGAGAGCACGGCCCCGTCCAGAGATGCCGCCACCTCGAGGTCCGGCGGGAACTTCCGAACAGGGCTGTCCAGGTAGGTGCAGGTGACGTTCCGGCAGATGTGCCACTCAACTGGCGTTCAGTGCCTCCGCCCCGCAGTACGGCCGCCCAGAGGAGAACGGGCCGACGTTCACGGGCGGACAGCCGGTTGCCCGACCTCGCCAGATGCGAATGTCAGCCCCAGAGCACACCGGCGATGGTGAGGCCGAACCAGGCGGCGGCGAGCCCGGCGGCGAGGCTGGCCACGATGTTGGCGAATCCATAGAGCACCGAGCCGCCCTCCGCGAGGCGGACCGTCTCGTACCCGAAGGTGCTGTAGGTGGTCAGCGCCCCGCAGAAACCGACACCGCCGGCCGCCACGACCTCGGGAGAGACCCCTCCGGCGGTGGCGCCGCCGAGGAGGAACCCGAGCAGCAGCGACCCGGTGACGTTGACGGTGAGCGTGCCCCAGGGGAACACGGAGTCGTGGCGGGCTTGGATGGCCCGGTCGGTGAAGTAGCGCAGCGGTGCCCCGATGGCAGCGCCGAGCGCGACGAGCAGGACGGTCACGCGTCCGGTGCCTGGGAGCGGCGGCCGACGTATCGCACGACCTCGACGGGGTCGAGGATCGCCATCCCGGCCTGGATGAGCTCGTCGAGCTGGGGAAGGAAAGCGCGGATGCGGTCCTCGGTGTCGACGATCACGACGCTCACGGGCAGGTGCTCGCTCAGGCTGAGCATGCGGGTGGTGTGGATGTGGTGGGAGGCCCCGAAGCCCTCGAACCCGCGGAACGCCGCCGCACCGGCCAGGCCGGCGGCGTGGGCTCGGTGGATGATCTCGCTGTACAGGGGCCGGTGGTGCCACTGGTCGGCTTCGCCGATGTACACCGTCAACCGCAACACCGTGTCTTGAGCCCTCATGGTCGTGTTCCTTTCCGGGTCCGGGGTCGGGTGAGCAGACGAGCCGCGATGATGCCGATCTGGACGGCGACCAGGGCCGCGCCCACGGTGCCGAACAGGTACGCCGACGCCAAGAACGGGTGGCCGCCGGCGATCAGGCGTTGGACCTCGACGGTGTAGGTCGAGAAGGTGGTGAACCCGCCGAGGATCCCCACGCCGAGGAACGGCCGGACCAAGCGGTGTGGGCGGCCGGCGACCTCGGTCAGGACCACCATGAGAGCGCCGATCAGCAGGCAACCGGCCACGTCGATGGTGAAGGTCGCCCACGGGAATCCGCCCGGTGCGTGGGGCCACGCGGTGCTCACCCCATACCGGGCGATCGCGCCGAGGGCGCCGCCGAGCGCGATGGTGAGCGTGACGTCCAGTACCTGCGGACGGGTCGAGAAGCGGCGCTGGGCGACGCTCAGGTCCCCGTCGGTATCGGTCTTCACCTCGGCAACCCGGTCGTTCACGGGTGCTGACCTTCCCTGGGCGTCGATGTCGTCGTCGCAGTGATCACCTTCGCGGCGAGGGCCGCAGCGAGCATCCAGGCGGCGGCGTACCCGAAGGCCAGTGTCGGGGTGGAGGTGGCCCACAGGAACCCCACGATGAGTGAGGCAGCCAGGGCGCCCATCGACTGGACCAGTCCGAGGACGCCGTACCCGTTGCCGCGCAGGTGGTCGGGCAGCATCAGGGCCACCACGGTCGACTCGGCGGTCTCGGCGAACCCGATCCCGAGCCCGGCGAGGAGGAAACCACCGAGCAGCACCGGCCAGGCGTGCTGGTCCCAGGCGAAGACCGCGTAGCCCGCGACATAACAGGCACAGCCGGCCGCGAAGACCATCCTCGGGTTTGCGCGGTCCACGACGTGACCACCGATGAGCGCCGCGATGGTGGCGGCCCCGTTGTGTGCCGCGTACAGCAGGATCGCCACGCTGGTTGGTTGCCGCCGCCAGGCCGCGTCCGTCGGCGTGGAGCAGGTCGGTGGCGCGCAGGATCAGCAGGGTCGTCGCGACGTTGCCGACCTCGAACAACGCCACCGGGGCCAGGGCGCGGGCCAGTCCCGCCTGGCGCAGCTCGCGCAGGTTGAACGACAGCGTGCGCCGCCCCTGAGCCGGCACGATGGTGCGTCGGGCTTCCCTGGCCGCCAAGGTGATCGCGAACGCGGCGAAGATCCCGGGGATGAACGCCAGCAACATCGTCTGCCGGATCCCCACGACCCCCACGAGCGCGGCAGCGAGCAAGGGCCCGATGATCGCGCCCGCGTTGTCGCCGGCCCGCTCGACGCCCGAGGCCCGCCCGTACGCCTCACGCGGCACCAGAGAGATCAGCAGCGTGTCCCGCGCCGGTGAGCGGATCCCGCGGGACATCCACGCCAGGGCCCGCAGTCCCGCGACCTGCCACACCGCGGTGGAGAGTCCGATGGCCGACGTCGCCACCGCGGTGACCAGGTAGCCGCCCGACGCGATGCGCGCCCGGCCCCTCGGATCGTTGGACAGCGGCCCGCCGGCGAGCTTGCTCAGGCCGATCAGCCCGTTCGAGACGCCCTCGATCGCGCCCAGAACTCCCGGCCCGGTGTGCAGGGTGGAGCTGAGGAAGGTCGGGAGCACGCTGGTAGAGATCTCATGGCCGGCGTCGCTGAAGAACGAGGCCGCCCCGATGCTGCCGACACCGCGGGTGAACCACTTCTGGGGCGTCGTGCTCGTCTTAGCCACGACGTCGGATCCTACTCAAGCGAGTCCGTACGGCAGCGTGGTGCTCGCGGCGATCTCGAGCAGCCGGTTGTACTTGGCCACCCGTTCCCCGCGGGCCGGTGCACCGGACTTGAGCTGCCCGCAACCGGCGGCCACGGTGAGGTCAGCAATGAAGCTGTCCGCTGTCTCCCCGGACCGGTGGGAGACCTGCTGGGTGTAGCCGGCCTCACGGCACAGCCGCATCGCCTCGAGGGTCTCGGTGACCGTGCCGATCTGGTTGAGCTTGATCAGCGCCGAGTTGCCGACCTTGCGCTCGATGGCCTCGGTGATGATCGCGGGATTCGTCACGAAGATGTCGTCGCCCATGATCTGCGTCGTACCACCGAGCAGCGCGGTCAGCGCGACCCACCCGTCCCAGTCACCTTCGGCGAGCCCGTCCTCGATCGACCACACCGGGAACTGGGCGACGATGGCGGCGTACCGCTCGATCATGTCCGCACTGCTCAGGGCCTCCCCGGCCACGTGGTACGCGCCGCCGGAGTAGAACTCACTCGCCGCCGGGTCGAGTGCGATCGCGATCTGGTCGCGGCCCGCGGTGTATCCTGCGGCTTCGATCGCCTGGACCAGCAGGGCCAGCACGTCCTCCGGGCGGGTGATGTCGGGTGCGAACCCACCCTCGTCCCCCAGGCCGGTGGCGAACCCGGACTGCTGCAGCAGTCCCCGCAGACTCGCGTAGACCGCGGCCCCGGCCCGGACGGCTTCGGGCATCGACGGCGCACCGAGCGGTGCGATCATGAACTCCTGGAAGTCCAACGAGTTCGGCGCATGGGCCCCGCCGTTGAGCACGTTGAAGTGCGGGACGGGCAGGCGGGGCGCGACGCCGGCCGGCGCTAGGTACTCGAACAGCTGACTGCCCGTGGCCAGGGCGCGGGCGACGGCCATCGACACCCCGACCGTGGCGTTCGCCCCGAGGCGGGCCTTGTTCTCGGTGCCGTCGGCCTCGATCATCGCGGCGTCGACCTGCGCCAGCGAGGTCCAGGTGCGGGCGCGCAGCAGGTCGCGCAGCTCACCGTTGACGTTCGCGACGGCGTGGGTGACGCCCTTGCCGCCGAAGCGTGCTGCATCGCCGTCGCGCAGCTCGACCGCCTCCCGGCTCCCCGTCGACGCGCCCGAGGGCACCCCGGCCCGGGCGGTGACGCCGGAGGCGAGCGTGACGTCGATCTGCAAGGTCGGGTTGCCGCGTGAGTCCAGGATCTCCAACGCCGACAGGTCGGTGATCGAGAATGCCGCATCCACAATGCTCATCGCGAAGCTCCTCCGTCAAGATGGCCGCCCACCCTGGACGACGGCACCAGCACGAGGAGTGCGGGGACGACCCGGCCCCCTGAAGGCTGGCGCGGTGAATCACGGCAGCCTCCACCCTCGTGCAAGACCAGGGACCGTTGGCGGCGGTGACGCCGCGGTTGAAGGTGAGCCCCACCACCGTGATAGGTCGACCCTATCCAAAGCCCCTGGTGAGTCCAAGACTGCCGACCTGGTGAGTTCGATCATGCAACGCCGGGGTGGTTCTTGACGCTGTGGGCGAGGGAGGTCGGTGCCGGGGTAGCGGGAGGGCAGCACTGCGTCGAGGGGCTGAGGCGTGGTCGAGGCGGATGTGCAGGGTGTGGCCGCTGATTGCGCTCGGTCTCGAGCAGCCGGCCGCCGGGCTGGACCTGCCCGAGCGGGAGGTCGCTGGGTGTGTTGCGGGAAACGGCTTTCGCGACGGCGAGATCGGCCTGGGCCGCGGTCAGGGCCTGGCCAGCGTCAGGCCCCGCGCGCGACGTCGACGCAGGCCTCCGCGCGGAGGCGCCATCCGAACGTAGAGTCCGCCCCGATCCGGGGGACGCGCACTCGCGGGTCCGCCGCCTCCAGCTCCAGGCCGATGGCGAGGTCCGGGTGACGGCCGATCAGCGGCTCGAACCCGATCGAGCGGTAGGGCGCGTGCTCCGGCCACCCGCGGAGGTTGCGCCACAGCACCATCGAGCGCAGGTCCAGGTCGGGGGCGAGCGCGGTCTCCCAGGCGAGGACGAGTGTGTGGTCGCCGTCCGTCACCTCCACGCGTGCCGTGCCCTCGAGCACGACGCCGACGGCGGTGCCGTCGTCCGGCCCGAGCCGTTCGATCGGAAGTGTGGAGGGGTTCGGGGTGGTCGGGCGTGGGGTCCCTCGTGCCTGCCACGTGGCATCCGGGCCCACGTCGAGCAGTGCATGTACCGCATGGTGGAACGGCGTTCCGGGTGCCCCTGAGACGACGTAGTCGACGAGCACGACGCCGTCGGTCGTGGTGATCCGTCGGCTGAGCCCGAGGGAGGGCGTCGCCACGGTCGCGACCCCGTCCGCGGTGCGCCACGGACGGGACCACACGTCGCCGTGGTCCGGCGTCCCGTTCACCGTGGGCAGGCACTCCTCGATGCCGCCGGCGTCCACGAACGCGTCCCCGGCCTGAACGCGGCTGCGGGACCGAGCGGTGTCGGGGTCCGGGTGCGTCCACAACCATTCCCGGGTCGGGGTCCGCAGGCTCGTGCACCGCCCCCCGTGCTCGAGGTCGACGCTCACGTGGAGCGGTTCGCGCCGCCATCCCGGCCGAGCGCACGCGGAGGCGAAGGCGCACGCGGACGCGGCGATCACGGCACGCGGTCGAGGACCAGCAGGTCGGCGTCCGCGGCGATCCGGTAGGGCACCTCGATCCCGGCGGCCGCCTCGGCGCCGGTCACGGCCCGGTCCGTGCCCGCGAGTCGGTAGGTCGCCGCCGCGTCCAGGCCGCTGAGCCGGACCGGCTCGCTCACGCCACCACGCGAGAAGGCGAGCACCACGCACTGCCGCACTCCGCCGTCGGGCGCGTGCAGGTCGTACTGCACCGCGTACTGCCCCTGGCCCGGGAGGCCGTGCCGGGTCACGACACCGTCCAGGACGGCGGGCCGGATCTCGGTGTAGAGCGCGACGAGGTCCCTCGCTCCGCCGAGCTGCTCGGGTGTCCACGAGCCGAGGTCGCCGCCGATGCCGAGCACGCCGCACATCGCGACCAGGAACCGGAACTCCCAGGATGTCGGCACGGGGTCGAGCCGGTCCGGCTCGTCGGTGACCCACGAGCTCAGCCAGGACGCGCTGTACGCCGCGAGGAACCCGTGCTGGATCGCCAACCGGTCCCGTGGACCCGTCTCGTCGCTCGCCCAGACCACGTCGCAGCGGGCCAGGACGGCCAGGTCCACCCGTCCGCCGCCACCGGCGCAGGCCTCGACCGTGACGTGGCCGAACTCCTGCCGCAGCATGTCCATCAGCCGGTAGTAGGCACGGGTGTGCTGGATCGACCACTCGGCGCCGTACGGGTCGCCGGGCCGGCCGCCGTCGCTGATCGGCCGGTTCATGTCCCACTTCAGGTACGTGATCGGCTGGTCGGTGAGCAGCCGCCGCAGCAGGTCGGCGACCCAGGCCTCCACCTCCGGCCGGCCGAGGTCCAGGACGTACTGGTTGCGGACGGTGACCAGCGGCCGCTCAGCAGAGGAGTACACCCAGTCCGGGTGTGCGCGGAACAGGTCGCTGTCGGGGTTGACGGCCTCCGGCTCCACCCAGAGACCGAAGCGCAGACCCAGGTCGCGAACGGCGTCCACGAGCGGACCGAGCCCGTCCGGGAACGAGGCCGGGTCGGGGTCCCAGTCGCCCAACCCCGCGCGGTCCGAGTTCCGGTCACGGAACCAGCCGTCGTCGACGACGAACACCTCGACGCCGAGGTCCGCCGCCTGCCGGGCGAGCGTTAGCTGGTGCTCCGGTCGGACGTCGAACTTCGTCGCGTACCAGGAGTTGTAGACGATCGGGTGGTGATAGGTCGTGGCGTCCCGACGCAGGACAGCCCGCTGGTAGTCGTGCCACGCCGTCGGCAACCCGAGCGCGCTCGGGGCGCTGATCCCGAGAGTGCGGGGGGTCTCGAACGTCCCACCTGGTTCGAGCAGGACGACACCCGTCTCGTCGTCCACGCCCGCACCCACCCGGACCCGCCCCCGGAACGGGACGGCGTCGACCGTGAGCTGCCACGATCCGCTCCAGGCCAGCGCGATCCCGAACACGGGACCGGCACCGGTCCGGGGGCCGACGGCCACCACCGGGGCGTACAGGTGGGACGTGACGCCCGAGCGGCTCCCGACGGCGTACGTCCCCGCCGGGAGGTCGACGACGACGGGTGTGAACTCCCGTGACCACGCACCGACGAGAGCCTCGACGCGGGCGCCCGGTCCGACGTCGAGCTCCCACGAGGGCCCGAATGCCCTGGTCAGCCTGATCGGTGCGTCGCCGACGTTCTCGATCAGCGCCCACTTCGCGACGCCGTCGTGGCCGGTGTCCGTCTCCACGTGGAGGGTGACGTGCAGCGCTCCGGTCTCGTCGGAGTGGACGGCCGTCAGGTGCGTGCGGGTGGCATCATGGGTGAGCTCGGGCACACCGACGAGGTGCAGGCGGGCTCCGGTGCGCCCGCCGG
>JAENWO010000331.1 GCA_016649925.1 Actinomycetales bacterium | reverse complement strand
GAAGCGCCATCGGGGCGGGGTCCGTCCGGATGCCACGCCCTTGCTTGGATCGGCCTGCGCCGGGCAGCCGGCATACCTCACGCGTGGGTGCCTCGGCGCAAGACCGCGCCTCAGGCGGGAGCGAGCTCGAGCAAGTCGGTGACAGGCAGCTCGATTGCGAGTTTCTCGCACTGGTCCACCACGTCCGATGCGCGCTCGGTCGCGTAGTCTGGGGAGTAATCCAGCAGCGATTCGGGGTTGCCGTCACGGCAGCGGTACAGGCCGCGAAGAATGCCCACGGCGAGTTCCACGGCTGCTGGCGTGATGCCCAGCCTGGCTCGGCGTTGAAAGTCGTCGAGGAATGGCTGTAGGGCCTCGTCCAGGATCTCGTCGGCGGCCTCGCTCGGATGGACGTAGCCGGCGCCGGGCCGGTATCCGACCCGGCCGTTCAGCTCCTCGATGTCCAGGCCGCACAGGGCGGACTCGACATCGTCGGCGACCGCGTCCCGGTCTTCGGCCGACATGCGCTGGACGGCGTAGGCCTCGGCCTGCTCCCGCAGGTCTGGCCGGGCGGCCAGCAGTTGGTCGAGCAGCTCACCTTTCTCGGCTGCCGTCAGGGCGTCCAAGGTCGAGGTCCGGTCCCTCACGTGTCCTCCTCTACTCGGGTCAGCCCAGCTCGGGCCTGTATGTCGTCCGGCTCGTGGCCCAAGGCGGACAGGCAGCAGGCGCGAAGCGGGACGAGCTGTTCCAGGGCCGACTCGGCGTCACCGGCCCGCAGCGCCAGTTCCATCCCCGGTGTCAGCCAGGTCAGGGCTGTCGCGTGGTTCCCGATGTCACCGTACTCGATTCCGGCCTGGACGTAGATCCAGACATCGTCGGGGAAGCCGGCGCGGGCCTCGTCCCACAAGGGCCTGGCCTGCGGCTCGTGTCCGGAGCGCATCAGCTTCTCCGCCAGGTCGCACAGCATCTCGGCGCCCTCGCTGTGGCCGCGCCGGGTGGCGTCACGGATGGTACGGACCGCGTCCTCCACCCGGCCCAGCGCGAGATAGCTGTCGGCGAGAGTCTGGCTCCAGGCGCCGACGTCGAACTCCTCGTCATCTTCATGGGCGTGCGCCAACCACAGGTACTCTTCCAGAGCGGAGGCTCGTTTCTCGTGGTCGTTGCCTGCGGCGGACACCCGGCCCATGATCTCGTTGATGCGCTGCTCAAGCTCTGACACCTGCGGCCACATGCCCGGACCGTACCGCTGCGGAAGGTCCGGCTGCCAGCCGAGAGCCTGGGTGCAGCGTCCAGGCGAGACCTTTCATGGCTTGTCCACCAGACTGACAGCGCTACAGCTACTCGCCGCTCTGCAATTTGGTGGCCGTCGTGCGAGCTGAGCGCGTCTCTGGCAGGATGGCGTGCAACTTCGCTGCGTGTCACCCAACGCCCTAGCCTTCTAGGTGCCAGTTCTCCGCAACCAGGGGAAGGCAGGTCTGGCCACCTCGTGCCAGGACGACCTCAGGGTTTGGGGCCCCGGGCTGGCCGAGCGCGCGATGGGTCTGTTGGAGCCGGCCTCAGGTCCTGCGAGGGGAACGATGCGCGAGCAGGGCGTTCACGGCTGCCGTGTCCAAGGCTTCGGGGTCGAACTCGGCGCCGACCCATTCCAAGAGCTCCTCGTGCGCGGGGTGCTTCGGGTCGGCGATGGCCTCGAGCAGGTTGGCGTAGCCCCAGGGGCCACCGCAGTCCTCTGGGGGGCAGGCCCGGCGCCCGGCGAGGCACCGGGGGTAGGTGACTGTGGGCTCGGGCGGGAGGACCTTCTCGACGACGATGTCGTGCTCCCATCGGTCGCCGAAGTCGTACTCGTAGCGCAAGCGGGCACCCACCGGCGTCACCTGGTCCATCCGGGCGAGGTCCTCGTCGTGCGGCGGTCCGTCCCAGCCGCCCTCCACCCGGTCGTCCGCATAGGTCTCGCCTCCGATCGAGAACAGGTGGAGGTGGTAGTCCTCCCAGCCCATCGCCGCCTGGAGAATGACGTGGAGATCACCCAAGGAGGTGTCGCTTGCGACCTGGAGGCGGCGCCACACCGGCGGGCGAACGTTGCGGAGGCTGACCTTCAACTGGTGGATCGACTCCGGCGTGCTGGTTGACCGGCGCGCCTTCCTGGTTCCCATGACCTCGACGCTACCGGGTTGCGCCACCCTCAGCGGCGGTTGTGGCGGCGGGAGGCCCGGGCGGTCTTGCGCTTGGCTCGGCCGTCACCGCCCGTGTGACCCCGGCCGCTTCGACCGGAGCGCCACCGGGGACCCAGCGAAGGGGGCGCTGGTGGCCCTCCTGTCCGTCGCGCAGACAACTGCCGGCCGCCCCGACGACGCGGGATCGTGGGGGCGAGGTGTGGTCCGTAGGCTGTTGCGGGGTCGTCGGTGCGGGCGATGCGGTGCCGTCCCACTACTCGAGGCGGAGCCCGGCGGAGACCTCGAGGGCATCTTCGGGGGAGCCGACCATGTCGCCAGTCGCGAGAGCAGACGGCTCGTAGCGCTCGGAGGCATAGCTGTAGAACGCGAAGCTGAAGCGGTCCCCTCCGCCCAGATAGCGGAGCCGGCACAGGTGCAGGGGCGTGGACCGGAGACGGGCCAGCGCCTCCTCTCGGCTCTCGCTCCAGCCCGGAGGCGGCCATTCCTCCGGCAGCGGACCGGGGTCGCGGTAGAGGTCGACGTAGCAGAATCGGCCCCGGAACCGCACGTCGAGGTCGCGGTAGAGGCCGGCAAAGCGCCGCTCGGCGTAGGAACGAAGACGTTCCTCTACCTGACGGCGGACCGCCGCGGGGATGGGTCGCCCGCCACGGTGGGGGTCGTAGACCCAGCGAGCGGCCGGCTCGGCCGGGCTCACCCCGGGGGAGGGGATGGGGAGGCCGGCAGCGACGGCACCAGGCCCCGGCGCCGGGCCTCCTCCTGGAGCGGCAGCGGCAGGGTCCGCACGTCGACGATCAGCTCGTCGAGCTCGACGAACCAGGCGTAGGGGTGGTGTTCGAGCAGCTCGCGCCGGCACAGCTCGGGTTCGTGGGGGTCGAGCCTGAGTGTGCGGCGGATGAGGCCTGCCTTGTTCGCCATGGTGGACTTCGCCACCCCGGTGAGCCTGGCGAGGTCGTCAGCCCGAAGGTGTGGGCGCTGGGTTGGGTCGAACAGGAAGTTGATGCTGCCGAGGGCGTAGAGGACCGCGGCCGCCCAGGTGTTCAGGTCCCCGCGGGCCAACGGAGAGGGGCGTTTGCGGGCGAGCTTGCCGAGCAGGCGACGGCACAGCTCGGCGTACTGCTCGTCGAGGTGTTCGCGGCACACCTCGTTGGTCACGGCCGCGATCGCGGCCACGTCGTCGCGCAGCGCCTTCGGCACTCGCAGGCTGGCCAGGTCGGTCGCACTCGCCGTCGTTGTGGTCGTCACCGTCATGTCATCTCTCCTCTCTCCTCACGTGTCCAGTCCTTGAGGCCGCGCACCATGAACCTGGGCGGGCCACTCACAAGGAGCCTCGACGAGGCTCCGCGCTGGCCCGGCGTGATACGACGCCAGCGGTGCTCGCTCACTCCAGGCCCGCACCGTGCGGTCGGGATCGGAGCGAGCTCGCCGACGCGCCGGTTCCGGCCCGTCGAGCTCGCAGAGCAGGTCGAGCGCACCGCGACGCACCCGGGCCTGTCCGTTGCGAAGTCCACGCTGGGCCAGCCGGCGGTGATCGGCTGGCTGCAGGCCGTCGGCAGCATCGAGCAGGCCGTGGAGCATCGCGCCGCGGTGGCGTGGCGGGAGGACCCCGGCACCCGCAGATAGCTCGTCGAGACGCCTCGGATCGTTGTGCAGTGCTCGCCCGGCCGCCCACCGCCGCAGTGGAGGCTCGGGGCGACGTCGGGCTTGCG
>JAENWO010000388.1 GCA_016649925.1 Actinomycetales bacterium | reverse complement strand
TTCACGATCGTCAAGATGCGCCCGCCGAGGGAGACGCACGGGTTCACCGTCGGGGATTCGCAGATCCGCAAGCGCTACGGCATCACGGTGATCGGCGTGAAGCCGCCGGGCAGGCCGTTCGAGTACGCCACCGAGCAGACCCGCATCGACGCCGACGACGTCCTCATCCTGTCCGGGGACACCATGCTGCTGGAGAAGTTCGCCCGCCGGCCGTGACGCCGTCGGCCGTGACGCCGTCGCCAGTCCGGCGACGGTCGCGTCGAACTCCACGCCGGACCCGAGGGACACACCCGTCCGGCCTCAGTGGTCCAGCTGTGCGCCGAGCTCCTCCGCACGCTGCCACGCCTTCTCGGCCGCCGCGATGAAGGCGGCGCGCACGCCCCGCTCGTCGAGTTCCCGGATGGCCGCGACCGTGGTGCCACCGGGCGAGCTGACCCGCTCGCGCAGCACGGCCGGGTGCTCCCCGCTCGCGACCGCCATCGCGGCCGAGCCTAGGACGGTGCGTCGGGCGAGCTCGAGGGCGAGGTCCCGGCTCAGCCCGCCCACCACGCCCGCCTCGGCGAGGGCGTCGATGACGTAGAAGACGTACGCGGGTCCCGATCCGGAGATTGCCGTGACGACGTCCTGGTACCGCTCGTCGACCTGCAGCACCGTGCCGGTCCCGGCCAGCAGCCGCTCGACCAGGCCGAGGTGCTCCGCGCTCGCCTCGGCGCCCGGACTGAGCACGCTGACGCCCTGGCCGATCGTCGCGGGGGTGTTCGGCATGACCCGGACGACGGGGGTCCCCGCAGGCAGTCGCGCCTCGAGGAAGCCGGTGGTGATACCGGCGGCGATGCTCACCACCACGGTGCCCTCGGCGATCCGCGGCGAGATGTCCGCGGCCAACGCGGCGACGTCCTTGGGCTTGACCGCGATCAGCACGACGGCGACGCCGTCGGCCGCCTCGGCGTTGGACTCGCACCACCGCACCCGGTGCGCCCGCGCGACGGCCCGGCCGTGCTCGGCGCGCCCGTCACTGATGCGGATCCGGTGGGCGCCGACGGCGGCCACCAGGGAGGTGAGGATCGCCTCGCCCATCACGCCGGCACCGATGAGCGCGACGTCGTCTCGCTGGTCGGGGTTCACGGGTCCGTCCTCTCTCACAACGGGAATGCGTCGTAGAAGTCGTCGACGGCCCTCAGCGTGCCGTCGGCCACGAACAGGACCGTACCGTTCGTCCACACGGCCCGGCCTGCGCCGTCGGCCAGTGCCAGGACCGTGAGCTGCCCGACGGCGGTGCCGGCGACCTCCACCGGCCTCTCCCGCTCGACCTGGACGGCCGCGGGGTCCACGGAGGCGAGCACGGCCTGCATCTGCGCGGTGGCCTCCTCCGCCGTCGGCCACTGCCCCACCTGGAGCACGACGTCGCCGTCGGTGCTGCTGTAGGTGAGCTGCCAGCCCTCCAGGGCGGAGGCGTCGATCATCGCCTGCGACTGGACCTGGTCGCTGACGGCGTAGTCCAGGACGGTGCCGGGCAGAGCCGCGAGCAGCGCCGTGCTGGTGTCCCGCTCGATCGGTTCGGAGGCGGGTGTCGGGGTCGGGAGCGTCGTGGTGCTCGCCGTCGGCGCGGGTTGCGGTTCCGGCCGGTTCAGCTGCAGGACGACCAGGACGATGATCAGGGCCGCCACGACGGCGGCACCGATGAGGATGATCGTGCGCCGACTGACCGGGCCGGTCCCCTTGTTCGCCATGCCGCCTCGTCCCGTCGGGTTGTGCTCCTCACCTCAGCCTAAGGGGCGGCCCCGGTATCCCGGTCCGGCTCTGGGCACACGGTCCACGGGGCGATCCACTCGGCGGCTGGCCGCGCGCCGTCCGCGGTGGACAGGCGCCGTCACCCACACCACAGCAGAGGTGCCGCCGGGCTGTGGGTGCCTGCCGCTACCGTTGCCGGCATGAGCTCCTCCGCCCGTGTCGCACGACCGGCCCACCGCTGCACCGAGTGCGGGTGGACCACCCCAAAGTGGGTCGGCCGCTGCAGGGAGTGCCAGGCATGGGGCACCGTCGCGGAGACGGGGGCCGCCGCCTCGGGCCCCCGCACGGCCGCCGTCGCCCGGGTGAGCAGGCCCGCCCAGGCCATCGCCGACGTCGACGCCGAAGAGGCCCGGTTCCGCCCCACTGGGGTCGGGGAGTTCGACCGAGTGCTCGGCGGCGGGATCGTCCCCGGCGCCGTCGTCCTGCTCGCGGGCGAGCCCGGCGTGGGCAAGTCGACCCTGCTGCTGGACGTGGCGGCACGTGCCGCCGAGGGCGGGTCCACCGTCCTCTACGTCACCGGCGAGGAGTCCGCGAGCCAGGTGCGCCTGCGAGCCGAGCGCATCGGCGCGATCCGGCCCGGGCTGATGCTCGCCGCGGAGACGGACCTGGCCACGGTGCTGGGCCACATCGAGCACACCTCGCCGGACCTCCTCGTCATCGACTCGGTCCAGACGATCGCCTCGGGTGACGTGGACGGCTCCGCCGGCGGCGTCTCGCAGGTGCGCGAGGTCGCGGCGGCGCTCATCGCGGTGGCCAAGCGCACCGCGACCCCGGTCATCCTCGTGGGGCACGTGACGAAGGACGGCTCCATCGCCGGCCCCCGGGTCCTCGAGCACCTCGTCGACGTCGTGTGCCAGTTCGAGGGTGACAAGCACGCACAGCTGCGGATGGTCCGGGCCGTGAAGAACCGGTACGGGCCCACGGACGAGGTGGGCTGCTTCACCCTCACCGAGACCGGGATCCAAGGCCTTGCCGACCCCAGCGGTCTGTTCCTCTCCGGCTCCCGGGAGGCGGTGCCGGGAACGTGCGTGACGGTCACGCTCGACGGGCGCCGCCCCATGCCCACCGAGCTGCAGGCCCTCGTCGCCCGCACCCCGCTGCCCACCGCGCGGCGCACCACGTCGGGTGTCGACTCCGCGCGGGTCGCCATGACGCTCGCCGTGCTGCAGGCCCGGCTCGGCCTGGACACCTCCAGCTTCGACATCTACGTCTCGACCGTGGGCGGGGCGAAGGTCATCGAACCCGCCGCCGACCTGGCGATCGCCCTCGCGGTGATCAGCGCCCGGCAGGACTTCGAGCTCATCGACGGACTCGCGATTAAGGCACTCCGGGAGTTCTCTTCGGAGGTCGACCTGCCGGCGGACGCCGAGGCGTGGCTCGTCGCGGTCACCGATGAGCACATCGGGGCCGATCAGGACCTCGACCGCTTTGAGGCGGCGTTCCGTGCACACGGCGCGCTCACGGTCGAGCGGTCCTCAACCCCCGAGGGGACC
>JAENWO010000173.1 GCA_016649925.1 Actinomycetales bacterium | reverse complement strand
GTCAGCCCCGGACGGGCAGCGCGGTGACGCGCCGTTCGGAGGCCAGCTCGACGAACGCGTCCCGGACCACCTGCGCATAGAGGTACATGCCGTCCATGTCGGGGTGCGTCTGGTCCGGCTGCAGGCGGTCCAGGTGCTGCGAGATCGTGCCGTTCCAGTCCGCGACCACGACGTTGGGGTACTCCGCCGCGACAGCTTCGAGGTTCGCATTGGACTCCGGCACCCACAGGCTCGAGCCGAAGATGTTCACCAGTACCACGCGTCGGCCGGGGCCGAGCAGGTCGAGAGCCTCACGGATCACGCCCGGGTCCCGCGCCCCCGCGTTGGTCCCCGCGGAGATCACGACGGCGTCCCTGACGGTTCCCGCCTGCACCCCAGTTCGGATCGCCTCGAGCACCGCGGGCCACTGCCGGTTCGACTTCGCGTCCAGCGTGATGCCCGGGAACACCGAGCTCAGGCCCGGGGCGGCCACGTACATCATCGAGTCCCCGATCCCGGAGATGTCCTCGCCGGCCGGGACGAGGGCGGCGTTCGGATCGGCCGTGGCGTCGGCGGCTCCCGCCGACCCCAGGACAGAGACGTTCGCGACCCCCGACCCGGCCTGCTGGACGCTCGACGAGCCGCCGAGCAGCTCCGCGGCCTGGTCCATCTGCATCTCGACCTGGGAACGGTCCGGAGCGGTGGCGAGCGCAACCCCGAACAGCACCAGGCTCACCGCCGTGCCGGCAGCGACGAGCCGCGGTGGGGTGAAGCGCCCTGGGACCGCGAGCGCAGCCACCACCCGGCGGCCGGTCCCGCGGAACCCGAGCTCGCGGATGGGGTTCTCGATCCAGCGGTAGGAGGCCGCCGAGACGGCGAGCGTGAGGACGAGGGCGAGCAGCCGGTTCACCCAGCCGGCCGGCGAGTCCGGCAGTGCGCGCGGCAGGAAAGCGGTGACGAGGAGGATGACCGGCCAGTGCCACAGGTAGATGCCGTAGGAGCGGGCGCCGACCCACTCCAGCACCGGGATCGAGAAGAACCGGGAGAACGGGTTGGTGGTGCCGGGCAACGCGGCCAGCATCGTCGCGGTGAGCAACGAGGCGCACGCGATGCCGCCGCGATAGGCGATCGACGTCGTCGGGTCCATCCACAGCATGAGGCCGACGAGCCCGATGAGGGCGACGTCCGCGGCCAGCACCCGGTAGCGCTGCCACCAGCTGGTGTGCAGGAGGTTCCAGGACTGACTGGCGGCGCTGAACGCCAGCGCCGCACCGATCATCAGGCCGAAGAGGTGGGTGTCGGTGCCGTAGTAGACCCGGGTGGCGTCCTGACCCGGCGTGAACAGGACCGCCATCAGCAGCGCGGAGGCCAGTGCGATCCCCAGCACGATGCCGATGCGCTGCCGGCCGGTGCGCGTCGTCGCCATGATGACGATGAAGATGAACGGCCAGAACAGGTAGAACTGCTCCTCCACGGCGAGGGACCAGAAGTTCACGAACAGCACCGGCGAGGTCTGGTTGAAGTAGCTGGACCCGGCGCCGATCTCCAGCCAGTTGTTGGAGAACGTCAGCGCCCCGACCACCTGGCGGCCGATGTTGACCAGCAGGTCGTCACCGGCGAAGAGCGCGAGCGTGGTCGAGGCCGTCACCACCACGACGAGCGCAGGGATCAGGCGCCTGGCGCGGCGCGTCCAGAACCGCTTGAGGTCGATCTTGTGGTTCTTTCGCAGCTCGCGGGCGAGGAGCGTGGTGATGAGGAAGCCGGAGATGACGAAGAACACGTCGACACCGAGGTACCCGCCGGGCAGTGACGCGGGCCGGAGGTGGAAGATCAGGACTGCGATGATCGCGAGCGCGCGAATCCCGTCCAGGCCCTCGATCCTGCCATCGACGGCCTGCGAGCGCGGCGGTGTCCACGCCACGGCGACCCCCTCCTGATGTCACCTCCGAGGCTATGCCCGCCGCGGCCGCGAACCGCGGACCGGCTCGCGCGAGACATACCGCCAGACGCCGACGCGCCCGGAGAGGTCAGGCGAGCGAGCGGCCGGGACCCAGCCCGTGCTCGTGCGCGAGAGCCACCGGGGCCTCGGCATCGCACCGCCTATGCCGAGACGCTGCAGTTCCTCGGGATCGCACTGTTCGGTCGCGCCGTCGGGAAGGCAGACGCCGACCTCTTGCCGTACCCGCTGAGGTCACGCGGATGGCGTGAGCCGCCCGCGGAGTGAGCGATGCCATTCGCGACCAACACCGGCGACGGCCACAGCCTTCTCGGGTGCGACCGCCGCCCTGGCGCGGGTTGTCAGCCCCAGGCGGTGTCCGATCGACGGACGCGAGGCCCCGCATGGTGCACTGCGTGCGGACAGGCTGCCACAGGTCCGAGGCGTGGATTCCGACGTGAGCACGTGGTGGGCACACCTCGGGGCGAGAATCGGAGTCAGCCCTGTGGGTCACCGGTGGCGGGCTGACCTCAGCGGGAGATGACGAGCGTCCGGCAGGCGTTCATTACGCCGGCAGGAGCCGTCAACTCCGGGGCCGGTTCGAGCGGCGAGTCAGAGCTTCGTGACCGGGGAGTACCGCAGCAGCAGGCGCTTCGTGCCGCTCGAGCCGAAGTCGATCTTCGCCACCGCGTTCGTCCCGCCCCCCTCGACGGCGACCACGCGGCCCAGGCCGTACGCGTCGTGCGTGACCCGATCCCCGATCGCGAGCGAGGGCACGTCCGACCTCGGCGTCGCGGAGCCGAATCTCGGCGCGTCGGGTGAGGGCGGCGGCGCCGACGGCCCACGCGAACCCGCCCGGCCGCCGCCCGACGATCCTCGGTACCCGCCGACGAAGGACCCGCCCCGCAGCGCGGACAGGGAGGACTCCCGCCGCCGCCAGTCGACGAGCTCCTCCGGCAGGTCGTCCAGGAACCGGCTCGCGGGAAACTCGTTCGGCATGCCCCACGCGCTCCGGACCGCCGCCCGGGAGAGGTACAGCCGCTGCCGTGCTCGGGTCAGGGCGACGTAGGCGAGCCGGCGCTCCTCGGCGAGCTCGCTCTCGTCCGCGAGGGAGCGTGCGTGCGGGAACGTGCCGTCCTCCAGCCCGGTCACGAACACCACCGGGAACTCCAGGCCCTTCGCGGTGTGCACCGTCATCAGCGTGACGACGCCCTTGTCCTGTGCGTCTGCGTCGGGGATCTGGTCGCTGTCTGCCACCAGGGCGACACGCTCGAGGAAGTCGCCGAGCTCCCCCTCGGGGTCGCCTTGTGAGAACTCGACGGCGACGGCGTGCAGCTCGGCGAGATTCTCCACCCGGGAGGCGTCCTGCGGGTCGTCGCTCGCCCGGAGCTCGGCGAGGTAGCCGGAGCGGTCCAGGACGGCGTCGAGCACCTCCGCGGGGTTCGCCCCGCCATCGGCCAGCGCCCGCAGGCCCGTCATCATCTCGGCGAAGCCGCGCACCGCAGTCAGGGAACGGGTGGCCAGCCCGAGGACTTTGTCGACGTCGTCGACGGCCGCGCCGAACGAGATCCGCTCGCGCTCGGCGTGCGCCGTGAGCATCGCCTCCGCCCGGTCACCCAGCCCACGCTTGGGCACGTTGAGGATGCGGCGCAGGTTGATCGCGTCGTCCGGGTTCGCGATGGCGCGCAGGTAGGCGACCGCGTCCTTGACCTCGCGGCGCTCGTAGAAGCGGGTGCCGCCGACCACCTTGTACGGGAGGCCGACCCGGACGAGCACCTCCTCCAGCGCCCGGGACTGCGCGTTCGTGCGGTAGAAGATCGCCACGTCCCCCGGTCGCACCCCGTCGGAGTCGCCGAGGCGGTCGATCTCCTCCGCGATGAATCGCGCCTCCTCGTGCTCGTTGTCCGCCACGTAGCCGACGATCTGATGCCCGGCGCCGCTGTCCGTCCACAGGTTCTTCGCCTTGCGTCCGGGGTTGCGCGAGATCACGGCGTTCGCCGCGGAGAGGATCGTCTGGGTGGATCGGTAGTTCTGCTCGAGCAGGATCGTGGTGGCCCGGGGGTAGTCCGCCTCGAACTCGACGATGTTGCGGATCGTGGCCCCGCGGAAGGCGTAGATGGACTGGTCC
This sequence comes from Actinomycetales bacterium, assembly GCA_016649925.1. Classification (GTDB taxonomy): domain Bacteria; phylum Actinomycetota; class Actinomycetes; order Actinomycetales; family Beutenbergiaceae; genus JAENWO01. The sequence goes on along the minus strand of JAENWO010000173.1, from coordinate 1,729 downwards.
GCATCGCCCACCACGGTGAGCTCCGCCGGGGCGAGGCCGCCCTCGGGGAGGTGAGCTCCGCCGGCGGCCTGGTAGTCGAGGCCGACGCCGGCCAGCTCACGCACGAGGACGTATTGCGCGTGGTTGGTGTCCTGGTACTCGTCCACGAGGACGTGACGGAAGCGTCGGCGGTAGTGCTCCGCAACGGCCGGGAACGCCTGAAGGAGGTTGACCGTCGTCATGATGAGGTCGTCGAAGTCGAGGGCGTGCGCCTGACGCAGCCGCTGCTGGTAGAGCCGGTACGCCTCGGCGAGCTTCTGCTCGAACGGGTTCGCCTCCCCCACGGTGGCCGCGTAGCTGTCCGGGTCGACGAGCTCGTTCTTGAGGTCGGAGACCCGGTTCGAGAACACCTTCGGCGGGTACCGCTTGGGGTCGAGGTCCAGCTCGCGGCAGACGAGTGTCATGAGGCGCTGGGAGTCGGCCGCGTCGTAGATGGAGAACGTCGATCGCAGCCCGAGCGTGCCGGCCTCGCGGCGCAGGATCCGCACGCAGGCCGAGTGGAACGTGGACACCCACATGCTCCTCGCGCGCGGACCGACGAGGTCCCCGACGCGTTCGCGCATCTCCGCCGCGGCCTTGTTCGTGAACGTGATCGCGAGGATCTCCCCCGGCCGCGCCCGACCGGTGGCGAGCAGGTACGCGATCCGGTGCGCCAGGACGAGCGTCTTGCCCGATCCGGCACCCGCGATGATGAGCAGCTGGCCGCTCTCGTGCTCCACGGCGGCGCGCTGCTGCGGGTTCAGCCCGTCCAGCAGGGCGTCGGCTACCAGCGAGCCGCCGCCGGACGACGGCGCAGCCCCGGTCTCCTCCTCGCGCGGCGGCATGACCGTGGGCAGGTGGGCGCCGATTGTCGCGGCACGTCCGGGGAGGGGCAGGTTGTCGAAGAGTGACGTCATGGCAGAACGAGCCTAAGCCGTTCCACCGACGGTGGCGGACGACGGTGGACGACTGCCCAGACCGCCCGACGGCGTCGGGCAGGCGCCGCACGCGACGGACGGGACGACGTCGGACGCGGCGGCGTCGGACGGACCAGCAGGGGCCGGACCAGCACGGGCCCGAAGGACGGACGTCACCAGAAGATGACGGCGAGCACCCAGGCCCCGATCGCGATCAGCGCACCCGCGAGCTCGACGAGGATCGTCACGCCGGTAGCCCGGATCGCCGCCTTCGTCGAGCGCCAGGCGTCGGCCTTGTTGCGCTTGCGCAGGTACTCGGCGACGAATACCCCGCCGACGAAGAACAGTGCCAGCCCCACCACCGGGATGACGAAGAACCCGACGGCACCGGCGACTCCGCCCCACAGCAGGGTCGAGTTCGGCACGGAGGCCTTCTTGAGCCCGCGCCCGGCGAGGAGGTACTTGCCGACGGCGGCCACCGCGAGCGCGAGCACGCCGATCGCCACGATGATCCAGGAGCGGCCCTCCCCGCTCTCCGAGGCCCACAGCACGAGCGCGCCCAGGATGAGCAGGAAGCCGGGCAGGATCTGGATGACGACACCGACCAGCCCCACCAGCATGAGGAGGGCGCAGAGCATTTCGATGCCGGTCACGGGACCAGTGTGACGGCTCGCACCGGCTCACCGGCGTTGGCACGCGCAGGCCGGACACGCTCAGGCCGGGCCCGCTCAGGCCGGGCCCGCTCAGGCCGGGCCCGCTCAGGCCGGGCCCGCTCAGGCCGGGCCCGCTCAGGC
>JAENWO010000309.1 GCA_016649925.1 Actinomycetales bacterium | reverse complement strand
TGGTCCACGGCACCGGCGATCAGGGCACCGGAGTTCGCCGCGTTCGCGGTCCACACCCACCCGTACCGGTCGTAGGACGGTGGAACCAGCCCGACTCCCTGGGCCACGACGCTCGAGGTGTCCGTCGCCGTCGGCACGGTGACGAGGGTGTTGGCACCGGAGAGGATCACCGCGGGTCCGTCGTGGTAGGGCATTGCGGGGTGCGAGGGCTGGAGCTCCTCCAGCAGGACGGCGCCGGCGGCGGGGACCAGGGCCGAGCCGTTGAACGCCATCAGCTCACCGTCGGTGAGCACCGTCGGTGAACGCCCCACGGTGGGGTCCACCACGAGCTCGGGCACCCGCCCGGGCGAGGACAGCGTCACGCCGTCGACGCTGATGACCACCTGCCGCAGCTGCGGGAGCTGGGTGAGGGTCTGCTCGATCTGGGTGCGCAGCAGGAGCCGGTCCGCGGCCCCGGCCTGGAGGATCTCCTCGGTCACGTCCACCTGCGCCACTCCGCCCGAGACGGTGACGGCGTCGAACGAGAGCGCAGTCCCGGGCGGGATCGCGCTGATCACGCCGGGCGCCAGCCATTCGACGGCCCCGCCGAACAACCCCTGCAGCGCCGACGTCGCGGAGTTGCGCTGGGGGTACCAGCGGGTGTCGGGGACGAGCGCCTCACCGTCGGGCGAGAGGAAGTACAGGGCGGTCTGGCGGTACTGCGCGCCGAAGATCACCTCGGACATCAGCACGCCGTCCTCGAGATCACCGATCCGCCACTGGTCGGCGGCGTCCTGGACCAGGTGGTACTCCGACGTCGTCGTCGTCCCCGGCAGGGCCGCGATGTACACGCCGCGCGCGTCCACCGAGCCGGCCACCGTGGCCGTCACGTCCACCACGCCCGCCTCACGCTCCTCCACCACGAGCGGGATGGTGCCCGAATAGATGATCACCCCGCCGCTGGGCCGCCACACGGAGCCCGCGGCCTCGGTGAGGTACTTGCGGGCGACTGTGAAGTCGTCGGCCAGGCCCGCCGCGGAACCGGAGAGGAAGCCCCGCACGACGTCGACCGGGGAGTCTCCCGGTTTCGGGTCCTCGGCCAGCAGCACGATCCCGTCCGGCGCCGGGGCGCCCTCGACACCGCGCTGGACAGGTCCGCCCGATGGCAGAGACGCGCAGCCCGCGAGCGCCAGCACGGTGAGCACCGCGAGCGCAGCGAGCCACGACCGGACCGAACGCGCCGACCGGACCGAACGGACCGAACGCGCAGGACGCGCAGGACGCGCAGAACGGACCGAACGCGCAGGAAGCGCAGGACGCGCCGAGCGTGCAGGACCGTCGGTGCGGACGACGTGGCCGGAGGCGCGCGCCCCTTCGCAAAGATGCGGGTGCAACACGGGGAGTCGTCTCATGGTCGGTGCTCCTCGGACTCCAGGGACAGGTTCGGCAGGGCGGCCGGGCCCGAGGGGTCGTCCGTCGTCTGCGGCTCGGGCTCCGTGCGCGGCGGGCGCAGGGCGAGCGGCGGGGACGTGACCGGCAGCCCGGCCCGGCGCGGCAGCGTGAGCCGGAAGCTGGCCCCCTCCCCCGGGCTGCCCCAGGCCTCGAGCGTCCCGCCGTGCAGCCGGGCGTCCTCGAGGGAGATCGCAAGCCCGAGACCGGTGCCCCCGAGAGTGCGGGCCCGCGCGGGGTCGGCGCGCCAGAACCGGTCGAACACGTGCTCGGCCTCCATCGCCGTCATCCCGATCCCTTGGTCCCGCACGACGATGGCGACGGCCCCCGCGTCCGCCCCGACGAGGACGTCGATCGGCGCGCCGTCACCGTGCTCGACGGCGTTCACGAGGAGGTTGCGCAGCACCCGGTCCACCCGGCGGGGGTCGACGTCGGCCGTGCAGGGCGAGGAGGGCAGGTGCATGACGATCGGCGAGCCGCGGTCGTCGGCGAGCGGCGTGGTGAGGTCCACCACGCGCTCGACGAGGTGGCACAGGTCGATCTCCTCGGCCTCGAGCGTCGCGGCACCCGCGTCGAAGCGGGAGATCTCGAGCAGGTCGGCGAGCAGGGCCTCGAACCGGTCCAGCTGGTTCTGCAGCAGTTCCGCCGAGCGGGTCTCCACCGGCCGGTACGCGTCCCGGCCCTGGTACAGCACCTCTGACGCCATCCGGATCGTGGTCAGCGGCGTGCGCAGCTCGTGAGAGACGTCGGAGACGAACCGCTGCTGCATGCGCGACAGCTCGGCCAGCCGTTCGATCTGGTCCTGCAGGCTCTGGGCCATCCCGTTGAAGGAGCGTCCGAGCAGGGCCAGCTCGTCGTGGCCGCGCACCTCCATCCGCTCGGTGAGCTGACCGTGGGCGAGCCGCACGGCCGTCCGGGCCGCCTGCTGCACGGGTGCGAGCACCTTCCGGGTGAGGTACCAGGCCATCGCGACGAGCAGGAGCACGAGGGTGACGGCGCCGAATGCCAGCACCCGCTGGAGCAGGTCGAGGGTGTCCTGCTCGGCCTCGAGGCTGTAGATGAAGTAGATCTCGTACTCCCCCGCCACGGGCAGGGTGACCGCGGAGCCGACGGCGATCCCCGGCGTCGTGCTGGACCCCACCGGGGAGCCCGACCCGATCGCGACGGACTGCCACTGCTGGAACCGCTCGTTGCGCACGATCTCCCGCAGGTCCTCGGAGATGAGGTCCCGCAGGGTGTTGTCGGTGACGGGGTCGAGGATGAGGACTGGCTCGTCCGGGTCGGGTGAGCGCATCAGTAGCACGCCCGCCGTGCCGATGCTCGTCTCCTGCAGCGACTGCACCAGGTCGTTCGCGAGCTGCTGGACCTCCTGCGCACTGGAGACGGTGGCCGAGTCGAACCGTTGCTGAGCGACCTCCGCCCGGGTCGCGGCGTCGGCCAGCACCTGGTCGCGTCGGTCGTCGAAGAGCCCGCCGCGCACCTGGTTGGACAGCAGGGCGCCGAGCACCGCGAGCGCGACCACGCCGACGACGACCGTGGTGGTCGCGACCCGGAACCGCAGCGAGCGGCGCCAGGCACGCGCGGCGATCCGGGCACGGCTGCGCATCCGCCGCCACGTCTGACGCGCCACGCGGCGGAGTTGCTCCACCCTCGGACCGGGCGACTCGCTCACGGCGCGATCATGCCCCGCTCACGTGAGGGGGGTGCCCGCCCGGTACCCGACGCCACGGACCGTGACCACGACCTCCGGCACCTCGGGGTCCTTCTCGACCTTCGCTCGCAGCCGCTGCACGTGGGCGTTCACCAGCCGGGTGTCGGCCTGGTGACGGTAGCCCCAGACCTGTTCGAGCAGCACCTCGCGGGAGAACACCTGCCACGGCTTGCGGGCGAGCGCCACCATCAGGTCGAACTCGAGCGGGGTGAGGTTGATGAGCTCCTTCCCGCGCGTCACCTGGTGGCCGGCGACGTCGATCATCAGGTCGCCGATCGGGAGCCACTCGCTCTCCTCGGAGTCCCGGCGGCGCAGCCGGGCGCGCACGCGGGCCACCAGCTCCTTGGGCTTGAACGGCTTGGGGATGTAGTCGTCCGCGCCGACCTCGAGGCCCTTGACGACGTCGGTCGTGTCGCTCTTCGCGGTGAGCATCACCACCGGCACGCCAGACTCCGCGCGGATGCGCCGACACACCTCCACGCCGTCCAGTCCCGGGAGCATGAGGTCGAGCAGCACGAGGTCGGGCCGCACGGTACGGAACACCTCCAGCGCCTTCGCGCCGTCGGCGCAGAAGGACGTCTCGAAGCCCTCGGACTGCAGGACGATGCCGATCATCTCGGACAGGGCGGCGTCGTCGTCGACCACCAGCACGCGTGCGCTCATGCCCCCTATCGTGGCACCTCCGCCGCGGATGGGGCGGGATCTCGACTCCGTGCGAAGATGACCGTCGAGTCCTACCGAGGGGAATCGCGCCCATGCCTGAACGTCCCGAGCCCGCCCAGCCGCCCGACGACGGCCCCGGGCAGTTCGGTGGAGGCTGGGGCGACGTCTCCGGCCGGCCCGAAGGCTACGGCGCAGCCCAGCCGCCGCCCGCCGGTCCCGGCCAGCCCGGTTACGGCCAGCCCGGT
>JAENWO010000560.1 GCA_016649925.1 Actinomycetales bacterium | reverse complement strand
CGGCGACCTCACCCGCCACCACGACGGCGCCCGGCCGGTGCTCGCTCATCTCGGCTTCACCGCGTACCCGGGCATGGTGCAGATCGGCCGCGTTCGGCCGGACCGACACGGTGTACTCATCGCCCATCGGAACAACCCCCTGCACGCAAGGCGGGCCTCAGTGCTCGGAGAGCCACTCGAGGCCGACCCGACGCTCGGCGTCGAGGGCATCCTGGACCGCGCCGACAGCGGCACGCTCGATGGGTGCGCCGACCAGGGGCACGGTGACCTTCACCTCGCCCGCGTACGTGATCCGGCTCGCGTCCGCCCCGACCGGGACCAGGATGGCTGTGACGTTCGCGCGTGCCGGCGCCCCGAGGATCTCCAGTGTGATCGTGGCGGTGCAGCGACCGTCCGGATCCGGAGCCGACCACACCTCGACGAAGCGCACGTCGATCGAGGAGCCGACGAACCGTCGGAAGTTCGCGGGGATCTGGTCCGTCGGCATCGCCCGGCGGGTGGTGACCGTGAACGCGCCGCCAGCGCCGGGGGCGACCTCCGTCGTCGAGCTGAGCGCGCCGGAGGCGTCGACCTTGCGGCGCACGTACTCGGGGTTGCTCAGCATGTCGGCGACCCGGGTCGCCGAAACGGGGTAGTCGGTGGCGGCGTCGAAGCGCATGGTTCTCCTCGGCTGTTCTGACGGCGGTGGTTCAGGGCAGGGCACCGGTCTCAGCGTAAACCGTGTCGGCTCAGGAGGTCCGGCCGGATGCGTAGGCTATGGCTCGTGTCCACGATGAGCGATCTGATCGACCGCCACGGCAGCATCAACGTGCAGGACGTCGAATGGCTGCACCTGCTCGTCGGGGACTGGCAGGTCATCTCCGACCTGGCGTTCGCGGACCTCGTGCTGTGGCTGCCGACGTCGGACGACGACTTCGTGGCGATCGCGCACTGCCGACCCTCCACGGGAGCCACCGTCCACCACGACGACGTCGTCGGACGACGCGCACCGGCCGGCTTCCGGGCCACTCTGCGCCAGGCCGGACAGACGCGGGAGATCAGCAGGGTGCGCGAGGCGCGGTGGAACGGGACGTACGCGATCCGCGAGGAGGCCATCCCCGTGGTCCGTGCGGGCCGGACGCTCGCGGTGATCGCCCGCGAGACGCACCTGGGTGCGAACCGCAACCCGAGCCGGCTGGAGATCAACTACGTCGAGTCGGCGGACGAGCTGTGCGCGATGATCGGTCGGGGAGAGTTCCCCCTCTCGAACGCCGCGACGGGACCGCGTCGCGGTGCGCCGCGGGTCGGCGATGGCCTCGTCCGGCTGAACAGCGAGGGGGAATCGCTCTACGCCAGCCCGAACGCTCTCAGCGCGTTCCACCGGCTCGGAGTGACCGGGGAGATCGTCGGCCAGTCGCTCGCCGAGGTGATCACCCCGCTGATCGAGGACGGCTCACAGGTCGACGAGTCACTGCCGCTGGTGGTGATGGGACGGGCCGCGTGGCGTACGGACGTCGAGGCGCGCGGCGTCAGCCTGTCGCTGCGTGCGCTGCCGATCATGGAGGACGGCCAGCGGACCGGTGCGGTGCTGCTCGTGCGGGACGTCTCCGAGCTCCGCCGCCGCGAGCGGGAGCTCCTGACGAAGGATGCGACGATCCGCGAGATCCACCACCGGGTGAAGAACAACCTGCAGACCGTGGCGGCG
>JAENWO010000152.1 GCA_016649925.1 Actinomycetales bacterium | reverse complement strand
CGGCTGCGGCGGAGTGCGAGCGAGCGGTTCGAGTTCCACAGCGCCCTGCGGGGCGCGATCGAGCGCGGTGAGATCGGCGTGGCCTACCAGCCAGTCGTCCGTCTGGGAACGGTGCAGGACGGTGGTGCAACGCACGACGGTCTGGTGGGACTGGAGGCGCTCGCGCGGTGGCACCGGCCCGGGTACGGCGACGTGCCGCCGATGGCGTTCATCCCGACGGCCGAGGACCTCGGCCTCATCCACACCCTCGGCGAGCACGTGCTGCGAACCGCGTGCGCGGCGGTCCGCCAGTGGCGCGACGGAACCGGCCGGCCCCTGACGGTGGCGGTCAACATGTCGGCTCTCCAGCTCGCCGAGGCCGGGTGTGTCGACCTCGTCGCGGAGGTGCTGAGCGACGTCGGGCTCCCCGCCTCGGCACTCGGGCTCGAGATCACCGAGAGCGTGCTCATGCTGGACGTCGAGGCCAGCCTGCGCCGGCTCGCGGAGCTCCGGGAGCTGGGGGTCAGCGTCGCCGTCGACGACTTCGGCACCGGCTACAGCTCACTCGCCTATCTGCGGGACCTGCCCGTCGACGTGCTGAAGATCGACCGGTCCTTCACCAGCCGCCTGCCAGGTGACCGGGCGATGTTCGCGTTCATCGTCGAGCTCGCACGGGCCATCGGCGCCGAGACCGTGGTCGAGGGTGTCGAGACGCGCGAGCAGCTCGACCTCGTCACCGAGATCGGGTGCGACCAGGCGCAGGGCTTCTACCTGAGCCGACCGCTGACGCCCGACGCCGTGGCGCACTTCCTGCGGGGCGGGTCGCCCACGGGGTAGGGCCGTCATCGAGCCGCGGGATTGCGGATGGCCCGGTCCCGTGACGCCGTGAACCGCCCCGACCACGCCGTCGGGAGAGGCATCTCGTGCGCCGGTTGACAGCTGGGGCCTTGGGTCGGCACCTGCCGGGACCTGTCGGTGGAGTGCGTTCCCGTCGGCCGATGACACGACAGGACCTCACGGTAGGCAACCGGACAACGTCCCTCATCTGTCGGCCCCGTCCGGCACTCCGATGGCCGGCGTCGTCGTCCTCCACCCGTGGTGGGGTTTGAACGACGACGTCGTCGCGTACGCCGATCAGCTGGCTGACGGCGGCTTCGCCGTCGTTGTCCCTGACCTGTACGAGGGGCGCCTGGCGACGACGATCGAGGAGGCCGATCGGCTCGCGACATCGCTGGAGGAGGACGTGGCCGACGCCTTTGCCCTCGCGGCGGTCGACGTGTTGGGAGCGGCGATCGGTGATCCGATGGCCAGGCTGGCGTCTACTACGGCACGACGGGCGGCCCCATCCTGAGCCGGGAGGGCATCGCGGCCCTCGCCTCGACGCTCCGCACGGCCGGTCGTGACCTTGAGGTGCATCGCTACCCCGGGACCGGCCACCGGTTCGCCGAGCCGTCGCGCGACGCCCCTATCTGCCGGCAGCCGGCGAGCTCGCCTTCGACCGGACGGTCACCTTCCTGCGGCGCGAGCTGCTCGAGAAGGGTTAGCCCCGCGGATCATGATGTGTTGACACAGATCACCGACGGGATCTTCAAGGTCGACGGAGCTCGAATCGCCAACGATCGTCCGCGAGGCTCGGTCGTGGGGCCCGAGCTGGCGCCCGAACAGGCTCGTCCCCAGGTACACCAGGATCGCGATGTCGACCGCGCCCAGCCCGACGAAGATCCAGGTGGGGATCTCCGCCTCGTAGCCGCTCCGGTGGAAGACGGCCTGCATCTGCCAGATCAGCGTGTGCGAGATCTCCCAGGGAAGCAGCTTCACGACAGTGCGGATCGCGATCTGACCACGTCCTGGTCGGGCACCGTCGTAGGACCGGACGACGAGCCCCATCCGGCGCTTTCCCCACGTCGCCTGAGCAGGTCCCGACTCGTTGAGATACAGGTAGAGCCCAACGGGAAGGGTCAGCAGCGTGGAGAAGACCGCCTGGGCGCCGAAGGGACCGACCGCCCCCAGGACATCGGGAGAGTCGCCCATGGTCAGGTTCACGGCCAGGGACGCCACGGCCAGCACGGTCATCCAGGCGAAGATGACCAGGTAGTCCAGCAACAGGGCAGCGAGCCGGCGCCATGGTGAGAGGCGTCGGGGGGCTCTCGCGGACATGCCCGCAACCTATCGGGCGGGAGCTGCGCCCTGACGGGTCCGGTCGGGTCTTGTTGTTGACGCCGTCGACAATCGCTTACGGGCCGGCGCTCTCCCGGGCCTTGAGGCCGCGGCGGAGCGCTTCGGCTGCGGTGACGCGCAGGCGGGCCTGCTGGCTGAGCGGCCGGGCCGATACCGCCGTCGGGCTATCGACTCGACCAGGCGACCGACGGTAATTTGACCGGCATGACCGAGTACATTTCGCCGCGGCAGTTCCAGGAGGCCGAGGGCACCGAGGACTGGCGGGTGCTGGCGTTCGGGGCCTGCGCGTACTTCCGCACCGGGTCGTTCGCGACGGGTGTCGCCCTGGTCGACCGGATCGGCGAGCTGGCCGACGCCGCGAACCACCACCCTGACGTCGACCTGCGGTACTCCGGCGTGACGGTCCGGCTGTTCACTCACGAGGTCCTGGGCCTGACCGAGCGGGACGCAGCGCTCGCCAGGCAGATCTCCACCGCCGCGCGCGAGCTGGGCGTCGCCGCCGACCCCGCCCAGGTGCAGGACGTCGGCCTCGCGATCGACGCGCTGGTCGGCCCGGACGTGATGCCCTTCTGGCAGGCCGTGCTCGGGTACGAGCAGCTGGGTGAGGAGGACCTGGTCGACCCGCACCTGCGTTGGTCGGGCATCTGGTTCCAGGAGATGGACGCCCCACGCCCGCAGCGCAACCGCATCCACGTCGACGTCTTCGTGCCGCACGACCAGGCCGAGGCGCGGATCGCGGTGGCGATCGCCGCGGGTGGGCGGCTGGTGACCGACGCGCACGCGCCGGCGTGGTGGACGCTGGCCGACGCCGAGGGCAACGAGGTCGACGTGGCCACCTGGATGGGCCGGGAATGACCGACACCAGCATCGACGAGCAGGGTCGTCCCGAGGCGCCGATCGCGGCCGACGAGGTCGCCACGCTCCTGGGCTTCCTGGACTACCAGCGGGCGACCCTCGAGTGGAAGACCCGGGGACTCGACGCGGCCGGCCAGGGGGCGCACCTCGCGCCCACGTCGATGACCCTGGGCGGGCTGCTCAAGCACCTGGCCTACGTCGAGGACCACTGGTTCTCCCGGTCGCTGCACGGGCGCGACCCGGAGCCCCCGTGGGAGGCGGTGGACTGGAAGGCCGACGAGGACTGGGACTGGAACTCGGCCGCGCAGGACACCCCTGAGCAGCTGCGCACGCTCTGGCAGGACGCCGTTGCCCGCTCCCGCTCGCTGGTCGCGGAGGCGCTGGCCGACGGCGGCCTGGAGCGTCTGGCCCGGCGCACCTGGCCCGACGGTCGGGCACCGAGCCTGCGCTGGATCGTGGTCCACATGATCGAGGAGTACGCCCGGCACAACGGCCACGCCGACCTCCTGCGGGAGTCGGTGGACGGGGAGACGGGGGAGTAGCCGCCGGGCGGCTGGTCAGCGACGAGCCAGCCCCGACGTCGTCAAGCGAAACCGTCCGCCGAGCGCGGTTGGTTCTGGGCGCCCTGGTCACGATCGTCATCTGGGTGGCGACGGTGGGATCGGGCCTGCACGCCTCGATCGCCGGCATGGTCGCGGGACTGCTCATCCCGGCCTTCGCGCCCCGGCGGGAGGCCGTCGAGGGTGCCGCGGTCCGGTTCCGCGCCTTCCGGCAGTCGCCGCTGGCGGAGGTGGGTCGATCGGCCACGAACGCGCTGGCCCGGGCCGTGCCCGTCAACGAGCGGGTGCAGATCCTCCTGCACCCGTGGGCCAGCTACGTCATCGTGCCGCTCTTCGCGCTCGCGAACGCCGGGGTCGACCTGCGCGGCGGAGTGCTCGCCGAAGCCCTGGGCTCACCGGTGACCTGGGGCGTCGCCGTCGGCCTCGTGGGGGGCAAGTTACTGGGTATCGGGTTCGGCGCTCTCGGCGGTGCCGCGCTGCGCCTGGGGCGCCTGCCGCAGGGCGTCGGCCCCGGCCAGGCGCTGGGCGGCGCTGCCCTGTCCGGAATCGGCTTCACCGTCTCGCTGCTGATCATCGGGCTGGCCTTCGACAGTCCGAGGCTGCGCGACGAGGCGACTGTCGGCGTCCTGCTGGCCCTGGGCATGGCAACCGCCCTCGGCTGGGTGGTGTTCCGCCTTGCCGCGGTCCTGCACGGGGAGACGTCGGCGGGGCTGCCCACCGCCCTCGCCCGACCGGTGGACCCCGGGCGCGACCACATCTTCGGCCCGGTCTCGGCGCCCGTGACGCTCGTGGAGTACGCCGACTTCGAGTGCCCGTTCTGCGCGCGGGCGACCGGGGTGGCGAAGGAGATCCGCGAGCACTTCGGGGACGACCTGCGGTACGTGTTCCGGCACCTGCCGCTGCCGGACGTGCACCCCCACGCCGAGCTGGCGTCCGCCGCGGCGGAGGCGGCCGCCGCACAGGGCCGGTTCTGGGAGATGCACGACCTGCTCTTCGCCCGCCAGGACGAGCTCGAGCTCGAGGACCTCGCGGGCTACGCCGGGCGCCTCGGACTGGACGTCGAGGAGTTCCTTCGCGATGTCGACGAGCAGCGCCACGCCGCGCGCATCCGGGAGGACGTGGCCGACGCCGAGGCCGGCGGGGCGCGGGGCACGCCGACGTTCTTTGTCGGCAGCGAGCGTCACGTGGGCCTCTACGACGCCCAGAGCCTGATCGCTGAGCTCGAGGTCGCCAGAGGGCGCCGGACGGTCGCGGGAGCGTGAACCACCTGGACCTCGAGGTGGCCGGGCAGCACGACGGTGATGGTGCCGAGCCCGGGATCGGCGGATCGTGGAGTTGCGGTGCGCCGCGAGGAAGACTCAGTCCTGCCCGCGAACCCGGCTGCGCCCTCCAGCGCAGCACCACGTTGACGTCGGCTGCTCCCGGCGTACGGCCCCCAGTCTTGACTTTCCATGATGGAATCTGATTGTCTTTCCATCATGGAAAACGAAGCGGAGGAGCAGCTCGCCCTGATCGCCGAGACACGCGCCCGCCTGGCCGATCGCCTGGTAACGCCGTGGTGGTACCACCTGTCGCTCGGCGCACTCATGGGCGTCCTCGTCCTGGCGATCGGCCTCGGCATCGGGAACGGGTGGTTCGCGGTCGTCGTCGCTGTCGTCGTGTTCGGGGAGGGAGTCCTCGTCGGCGCCTACCGGCGCACGATGGGGGTGTGGACGGCGACGTGGGACGGCTTCCCTCGCGGGACCGTGTGGGTCGCGTTCGGGGTGGCCCTCGTGCTGTTCGGCGCGTCCGCCGCGGTGCGCCTGTGGACAGCGCTCGTGTGGCCCGTCTGGGTCATCGCCGCTGTCACGGCCGTGGCCTTCGTCGTGCTGGGCCGCTGGACGGATGCGGTCTGGCGCCGTCGCTTGAGGGCGGACGCGTGACGGACCCGGCGTTCGACGAGGTGGTGCACGCGCCCCAGCGCCTGCGGATCATGGCCCTGCTCGTGGCCGTGGCCGGGCAGGTGGAGTTCGGTGCCGTCCGCGACGTCCTCGACGTCGCCGACTCCGTGCTCAGCAAGCACCTCAAGGTGCTACATGACGCCGGGTACATCGAGCTGCGCAAGCCCACCGGCCAGGGCCGGGTGCGCACGTGGGTCCAGCTCACTGCAGCGGGCCGGGAGGCCTACACCGCCCACGTCGCAGCGCTGCGCGAGATCGTCGGTCGCACCCCTGATGCGGTCTGACATCAGGGGTCGGGTCGCCCCCCGCGGTGGGCGAAGGACGCCACCTGCGGCGAGCGGTGTGGCGGCCTTGATGTCGTCTGACCTGCGCGAACGCGAGCACTGGACAGTGGAGGTGGCGGGAATCGAACCAGGTGGGTGGGGTGGTGACGCGGCAGGTCACGGCGGTGACCTGCGGTGATGCCGGGTCGCGTCGGGTTCGGGCGGGCATCGTTTGCTGGGTTCGTTGACGGCGTCAACAGTGGCCCGGTCGCATGAGCCCTCGGTCGGCCTGGACCTTGTTGCACGACGATGCCACCTTCAGCCCTGATGTACTACAATGAAGCACATGACGAAGGTAGGGATTCGTGCGCTGAAGCAGAACGCCTCGGCCGTCGTCGCCCACGCCGCCGCCGGGGAGACTGTCACGATCACCGATAGGGGACGCCCGGTGGCTCAGCTGACGGCGATCCCGTCGTCGCGCCTCCAGCAGCTGCTGAACGCGGGGGGCGCCCGCGCCGCGCGTCACTCCATCGGGGAGCTTCCCGCCCCCGAGGCGGGGCCGAACCTGTCCGACGAGCT
>JAENWO010000264.1 GCA_016649925.1 Actinomycetales bacterium | reverse complement strand
GGCTGGTTCGCCGAGCTCTCCACCTCAGCGCTACGCAAGCTGTTCACGCTCGAGGCAGGGTCGGTGGTCGAATGAGCCCGCCGGGTCGAAGGGGTAGCGGGGGGAGCCGGCCCGGTCGTGGACGTTCGGGCTGGTCCGGCGACTTCCCGCCGCCGTCCAAGCCTCGAGCCGTGGACGGAGGACTCGTCGCTCGCAGCGCGCGAGGTGACATTGGGGAGCAGTGGTGGTCCCGGCGCTTCCTGGAGGTGCTGGAGTCCTTCGCGCTGGGGTCCCGGTTGACCCGCGGCAAGAACTACGCCCGGCGCGGTCAGGTGATGTCTCTGGAGGTGCTCCCGGGTGTGGTGACCGCGTCGGTGCAGGGCTCCCGGAAGACCCCGTACAGGGTGTCGATCGGACTGCCCGCGTTCAGCGAGCTGGTCTGGGCCAAGGTCGAGGTGACCTTGGCCGAGCAGGCGATCCACAGCGCTCGGCTGCTCGCAGGGGAGATGCCCCACGACCTCGAGGAGGTCTTCGCCGCAGCCGGGGCACCGCTGTTCCCCCAGCGTTCGGGAGAGCTCACGTTGAGCTGTTCCTGCCCGGACTGGGAGGTGCCCTGCAAGCACCTGGCGGCCACCTTCTACCTGCTGGCCGAGAGCTTCGACGGCGATCCTTTCCAGATCCTGCTCTGGCGTGGCCGGAGGCGCGACGCGATGCTAGGTCGACTGCGTGAGCTGCGCGGTGGCGATCCTGTTCCGTCGACGGAGCCAGTTGCGCGCAAGACCGAGAGCCCTCGTGTGGGGGCGATGATGGCGCTGGCTGATGTGACCGTGGCTGCTGGAGACTTCTGGACCGGAGCACCAGCGTTGGCGCTCCCGATCCAGGCGGAGCTGCCGGTGGATCTGCTGCTGCGCCAGCTCCCCGTGCCGGGGGCGCTGCTCGGTGGCCCCGACCTGGTGGCCTACCTCGCGCCGTTGTACGCGGTGCTCGGAGAGTCGCCTGATTGAGGATCTGACCGATGGGCGCACCAGCCGCAGCCGCCGACTCGTCAGCTCGGATGAGCATGCACGCCGCGGCGAAGGTTGCCGCGGACGCCCCCTGCGGGGATCCCGCGCCACTCGTGAAGTCCTGGACAAGCGTCGGGTCAGGCACGCGGCTCTCTGAGCCGACACTCGGCCCCTCCTCCCTGGGGTCAAGTTGTGGGCCGCCCGGCATGAATGTGGGTCGATTTAGGGATCTGCGGCCTTGGTCCGTTCGTGTGGGAGGACGTGTTCGATGGGTCCGAGGGTGATCATGATGAGGGCGAGGGCGGCGTTGGCGGAGTGGAAGCCGTAGGCCCGGTTGATGATCAGCCTGACGCGGCGATTCAGTCCTTCGTGGCGGGCATTGTTGATGCCGAGCCGAACCGCGGCGAGGATCCCCGCTCGTCGTTTCCGGATCGTCTGGGCCACCGTCACGAACGGTTTCAGGCCGCTGCGGGAGGCCTTCGAGCAGAACCGGTCCAGCAGCATGGCGACCTCGGCTTCGGACAGGTCGCCGGCGAACACGGCGCGCAGGGCCTCCTTCAGGGCATACGCCCGCCACAGCTGGCCTCCCTTGCGTCTGAGCTTGCGCAGCGTGGTGGCCTGCTCATCGTTGAGGTCCTCAGGATTCTTCAGGAGCGCCCAGCGGGCGCCCTTGACCCTGCCGCAGGAGGGTCGCGGCCTATCCTGAGTGCATGACCGTCGAGCTCGATCCCGCCACCGCGACGAACACCGAGACGAACACCGAGACGAACACCGAGACGAACGCCACGACGAGAGGGACGCCGTCGGGCGTTGCGCAGTCGCGTCCGCCGCAAGAGCAGACCGACGACGGCGTCCGTGCGGCCGTGCTCGACGTCGCCCGTCGGGCGAAGGTCGCCTCGCGGGTCCTGGCCCGGGCCAACCGGGCCACGAAGGATGCGGCCCTGCACGCCCTCGCCGACGCGCTGGAGTCCGCCCGCGACGAGATCATCGAGGCCAACGGCCTCGACGTCGCGCGCGAGAGCGCGAGCGGGATGAAGCCGTCCCTGGTCGACCGGCTCCGCCTCGACGGTGACCGCATCCACGCGATCGCTGACGCGTTGCGTGAGCTCGCCGCGCTGCCCGATCCGGTGGGCGTAGTGGTACGCGGCTCCACGCTGCCGAACGGGCTCACCGTACGGCAGGTCCGGGTGCCGATGGGTGTCGTCGGGATGATCTACGAGGCGCGCCCCAACGTGACGGTGGACGCCGCGGGCCTTGCCCTCAAGAGCGGCAACGCGGTCATCCTCCGCGGTGGCTCCGCCGCGGCGAGATCGAACGCGGCCATCGTCGCGGTCCTGTCCCGTGCGCTCGAGGGAGCCGGCCTGCCGGCCGACGCCGTCCAGTCCATCGATGCCTACGGCCGTCCCGGCGCCCGCGAGCTGATGCGGGCCCGAGGGTTCGTCGACGTCCTCGTTCCGCGCGGGGGGGCGGACCTTATCCAGACGGTCGTGACGGAGTCGACGGTTCCGGTCATCGAGACCGGTGTCGGCAACTGTCACCTGTACGTCGACGCCGGGGCCGACGTGGAGCAGTCCGTCGCCATCCTGATGAACTCCAAGACCCAGCGCCCGGGCGTGTGCAACGCCGTCGAGACGCTCCTCGTGCACGCGGACGCCGCCGGGGTGTTCCTGCCGGCCGCGCTCGCCGCGCTGGCGAGCGCCGACGTCGTCGTCCACGGCGACGAGGCCACCGCCCGGCTTGCGCCGGCCGGGCTCGCTATCGTCCCGGCCACGGACGAGGACTGGGCCCGGGAGTACCTCAGCCTCGACCTGGCGGTGCGGGTGGTACCGGACCTGGACGCCGCGCTCGAGCACATCCGCACGTGGACCAGCGGCCACACCGAGGCGATCTGCACCCGCGACCTCGGCGCGGCGCAGCGGTTCACCACCGAGCTGGACTCGGCGGCGATCATGGTCAACGCCTCCACCCGGTTCACCGACGGCGGCCAGCTCGGACTCGGTGCGGAGATCGGGATCTCCACGCAGAAGCTGCACGCGCGCGGGCCGATGGGCCTCGTGGAGCTGACCACGACCACGTGGATCGTGCAGGGCGACGGCCACGTGCGGCCGTGAGCACCACCGGCCCGGGGATCGACATCCGGGCGTGGCCCCTTTCTCTCGCGGTGGTCAAACGTGCGAGACTGTGGCTTGACTTTCCGAGCGTTGAAGGAGGACGACGTCGATGAGCAGCTCTCTGCTGACCTTCGCCACCGAGCAGGGGGAACGCGCCGCGGAAGGCCTGCCCCCGATCGGCGTCGGGCTGATCGCCTTCGCCACGCTGATGTTCCTGCTGCTGATCACACTCGCGTTCCGCAGCGTGGGCACGCGCCACCGCTGAGATGGGTGACGCTGGTCTCCTCGCCACCCGCCCGCAGGACGTGACGTGATCGCATCCACCCAGGCACCCACCCGCATCGGGATCATGGGTGGCACGTTCGACCCCATCCACCACGGTCACCTCGTGGCGGCGAGCGAGGTGGCGGACGAGTTCAAGCTGGACGAGGTCATCTTCGTGCCCACCGGCGCGCAGCCGTTCAAGCTGGACCGCGCGGTGACGCTGGCCGAGCACCGCTATCTCATGGCGGTGATCGCGACCGCGTCGAACCCCCGCTTCACCGTCTCTCGGGCGGACATCGACCGGCCCGGTGTCACGTACACGATCGACACCTTGCGCGACCTGCGCAACCAGTACCCGCACGCCGAGCTGTTCTTCATCACGGGTGCGGACGCGTTGGAGCAGATCCTGCAGTGGAAGAACGTCGACGAGCTGTGGGACCTGGCGCACTTCGTCGGTGTCACCCGGCCCGGTCACGACCTCTCCACCGAGAACCTGCCGAAGGGGGAGTACTCGTTGCTGGAGATCCCGGCCATGGCCATCTCCTCCACGGTCTGCCGCGCGCGAGTGGTCGCGGACAAGCCGGTCTGGTACCTCGTGCCGGACGGCGTCGTGCAGTACATCGGCAAGCACCGCCTCTACAAGGACCCGACCACGGTCAGTCACAGTGAGGTCCCCAGCTCCCCTGAGGAGGTGAGTGCGTGAGCGAGGAGGATCTCTCCACCACGGGCCTCGGTGAACGCCGACGGCGTCGCGAGGCCGAGCGTGCCGTCGCCCTGGCCGCGGGTCGTGCCGAGCGCGCACTGACCCGTCGGGAGCTCCGGGCCCGCGACGAGGCGATCGCCAGCGGCGCCCTCCAGCTCGGGTCCGAGGGACCGGTGCCCACCCCGGCACCGGGCCACGGCGTGCCTGCGGCGTTCGCCGCCGTGGACGCAGCACCGGTCCAGGCTGCCGCTGCCCCCGCCGAGGGGACGTCAGCGGAAGCCGCAGATGACGAGACCGCCGGCGATTCTGAGACGCGCCTGTCCGAGGCGCGGCTCGCTGAGTCGGAGCCGGAGCAGGCGCCCGAGCCGGCGCCGGAGCCCGCGGCGGCTGCTCAAGCCGCGCCCGATGGTGCTGAACCCGCGCCCGATGGTGCTGAACCCGCGCC
>JAENWO010000373.1 GCA_016649925.1 Actinomycetales bacterium | reverse complement strand
GCGCTCACCCCGGTGGTCTGACCCGGCGCCCCGAAGGAGCGCACCGAGGCCGACTGCGGCGACGCGGGCGAGCGGCCGGCACGGTTCTCGGCCACCACCGAGAACGAGTAGTCGTGCGCGTTGTCCACCGAGACCGTCCGGTCGAGCGTCGCGCCGGAGAGCTGGATGGCGGCCTGCGGCACGCCGTCGCGGTAGATCGTCAGGTAGTAGGCGTCGATGCTGTCGCCGTTGTCGCCGGGAGCGCCCCAGCGGACCGAGATCTGACCTCCGGCGGGTGAGTCGATGCGTGAGGCGCTGGGAGCGGCCGGCTGGAACGGCGGACCGGACGGGATCTCTGCCGCGGACCATCCGCTCCAGTCTCCGGGGTCCGGGGCATCGTTGATCGCCCGAACCCGGAACGTGTACGCCTGACCGTTCGTCAAGGAGGTCCACACGTACTGGGTCCCGGTCACGGAGATCTGACCCGATCCGCCGGGGCTGGGTGAGATCTGGAGGTCGTAGCTCGTGATCGGCGTGCCCTCGTTCACCGGCGCGGTCCAGCTCACGGTGAGCTGGCCGTCGCCGAACGTGAGCGTCGGCGCGGCGGGCGCCTCCGGCTTCTTGTCGGACCGATCGTCGTCTCCCCGACCTGGAGACGCTCGGGCGCCGAGGAGGCGAACGTCGGCGAGTCCCCGACGATGCCGAGCTCGTACGTCGTCGGTCCCGCGGTGAACAACACGGTGGTGTGCGCGAACACGAGGGGCAGGCGGGCACCGGGGGCGAGCCAGGCCTGCATGTTCCCGTCGGAGTCGGAGACGGTGGCGGAGAGCCGGGAGCCGATGTTCTCCAGCCACCACAGGTCGTCATGGTGCGAGATGGTCAGGAACCGCCGGTGCAGGTAGGGGTTGTCATCGATCTCGAGCTCGCCCTCCCGCCCGATCGCGAACGTCGCACCCTCCTCGACGTCGAACCACTCACCGCAGAACTCCACTTGCAGACTCATCGGATCCCCATCCCCTCGTGCCGCACTACGCGCACCCCTCGGTCCACTCGTCAGACACGATATTCGCCTTGACGGCGATCGAGGCCACCTCGATGCAGAGCGCCTCACCCTCACCCACGATCGTGACGGACGTCTCGGTGGTGCGGTCCACGCCCCCGTCGCCGCCCTGGACCCGCCACGCGTAGTCGAGACCGCCGTCGAACTCGGGCACGGACCAGGTGAAGGTCACGGTCCCCGGGTCGGCGGCGTCCCGGGTGCCGGTGACCGTCTGGGGGGCGGGCGGGTGGAGCGCGACGGCCGGCGTGGTCTCCTCGACGGCGGTGGTGGGCTCCGGCGTCGGGTCCTCGGGATCGGGTGCGTTGGCCACCCCGTAGACGACGACGGCGAGCACCCCTGCGATCACGGCGGCGGAGGCAGCCCACACGGGCCATCGGCGGCGCGGGCGCGCGGGCTGGCCCGCTCCGGACGTGGGTCCGGGCTCCTGTGCTGGTGGTGACGCCGGCGCACCGTCGCCGGGTACCTGCTGAGCCGGCACGGTCTGCGGGCGCAGCACCGTGCGGTCGTCCCGCAGCACCGTGCGGTCGTCCCGCAGCACCTCCGGTGACGCCGGCAGCGGTGCCACGGTGACCACCGAGCGGGCGCGGGTGCGGATGTCCTCGCCGACGGCGTCCGGTACCGACATCCAGGACGTGTCGGGCACGTCGAGGGCAGTGAGGGCGAGGCGCAGCTCCTGCTCCACCCGTTGAAGCGCGCGGGCGAAGTCCGCCGCGGACGCGAACCGGTCCTGCGCCTTCTTCGCCATGCCCTTGGCGAGCACCCGCTCCAGCGACTCCGGCACGTCCTCGCGGCCGGTGGCGGGGACCGGTTCGCGCTCGATGCGGGTGATGAGGTCCAGGGCGCTGTTGGAGCCCGACGCCCGCTCGAACGGGGAGCGGCCGGCCAGCAGGGTGTGGATGGTGGCGGCCAGGGAGTAGATGTCTCCGGCGACGCCGCGGGCGGCCGACTCCGTGAAGAACTCGGGTGCGGCCCACGGGATCGACATGCCGATCGACTCGGCTTCACCCTGGTCTGTGGTGGCAACCGAGATGCCGAAGTCCGTCAGTGCCGGCCAGCCGTAGTCGGTGGTGAGCACGTTCGCCGGCTTGATGTCGCGGTGCAGGATCCCGGCCCGGTGCGCCGTCTCCACGGCGCCGGCGAGGCGGACACCGATCCGGATCGCCTCGGCGACCCCGATGCGCTCCGTGCGGTAACGGACGCTGAGGTTGGGCCGGGAGCAGTACTCCATCATGAGGAACGGCCGACCGTCCGACGCCGTGTCCGCGTGGTAGATCGTCACGATCGACGGGTGGGTGGAGAGCCGGGCCATCAGGTTGGCCTCGGCCACGAACTGCTCGCGCGCTGCCGGGGTGGTGGTGTGCGCCAACAGCACCTTGACGGCCACCTGCCGCCAGGGCAGGTGCTGCGTGTACAGGAAGACGTCGGAGAAGCCACCGGTACCGAGCAGTCGTTCGTACGTGAAGCCCGCGATCTGCGGCGGCGGCGACGGCGGACGGCGCGCGCCCACCTACGACGTCCCGCCGGTGTGCGGGTGGGTGGTCTCCTCGACGAGGACGGTGATCCCGTCGCCGAGATCGATGAGGGTGCCGACGGGCACGGGGACGCCCTCACCCGGGTGGAGCCGGCGAGGATCGGAGTCCGGGATCTCCACGACGGTGCCGTTCGTGGACCCCAGGTCGGTCACGATCACCCCTCCCCCCTCGAGGCGCACCTCGACGTGTGTGCGGGAGATGTCCTGCTGCGGACTCGGCACGGTGACGAGCCGTGGCGCGCTGTTCCCGGCGAACCGGGACGACTCGGGGGCGCGGCCGATCAGGACCGGACGATCCAGGACCACCCGCGGACCGCTCGAGACCGCGAGCACGAGGCCCGGCACGGGTTCGGCGGACGGTTCCGGCTCGTCGTAGAGCGCCATGTCCGTCATGCCGGGGATGAGGGTGGAGTCCGCGGCGTGCCCCTCGACGGCCGCGGCGGCATCCTCCTGGTACGCGGCTCTCAGGTGGGAGACGAGCACGGTGCTGCCGTCGTGGTCGCCTTCGATCTCCACGTCCGGGTCCGGGTGGACGAAGGCGGTCGGTGGCACGTTCGCTGGCACGGTCGGTGGCACGTTCGCTGGCACGGTCGGTGGCACGTTCGCTGCGGGGCGCTGCAGGGCCTCGACGCCGGACACCTCGTCGACTGAGTCCGCACCAGGGGATGCCACCTGGGTGACGAGCGGCGTCGGCGCCGCGTCGCCCGCCCGGATGTCCGGCACGTTCCACGGGAGGGAGTCGATGAGCCCGCCGCTGGCCGGGGCGTAGGGCCGGGGGCGTTCCTCGGGCACCGGGGGTGCCACGGCCGGCTCGTCGACGTGCTCGTCCTCGCTGGGGCCGACGAACGTGTCCTCATCGACCGCTGAGGAGGCCAACGG
>JAENWO010000064.1 GCA_016649925.1 Actinomycetales bacterium | reverse complement strand
GGACGAGGTGTCCGACGAGGTCCGCTCCGCCGTCCAGGCGGCGCGGACCGAGGTCGCGGCGCTGCACGCCGAGCTGACCCGGTACGAACTGGTCGTCTGAACGGCCGGGAACGTCTCGGCACGCGTCCCGGGCGCCGACCGGATGGTGGTCAAGCCGTCGGGAGACGACTATGACGAGCTGGCGCCGGAGAACATCGTCATCTGCACGCTTGACGGGGAGAAGATCGTCGACGGCACGCCCGCCGGCGCCAGCTTCAGGCGGGCATCCTCGACCGGCAGGGCGTCGGCCAGCAACGCGGGCAGCCCGAGCCGGCCCAGGACCTGGTTCACGATCGGCAGCCCACCCAGGGTCCGCGAGAGGAGCCCGAACTCGTCCCCGTCGTCGTTGCGATCACTCATCAGGACACCCCTCGCTTGGGCTTGCGTTCAGCACAACACACGCTATCCTTCGGTTGTTAACCGACGGACGCGACACGCGGGAGGAGGTCCTCCAGATGCCGAAGAAACCAACAGTCTCAGCTGCGACGCGCGTCGCGCCCGACCTGATCGGGTCCGGCTACGCGCTGCCCGGCACCCTGGCCAGCCGCTACATGCGCTGCGGCAAAACGAACTGCCGATGCAAGGCCGAACCACCCATCCTGCACGGGCCCTACCTGCACTGGACCCGCACCGTCGCCGGCAAGACCGTGACCCGCACCCTCACCCCGGAGCAGGCCGAGCGCTACCAGCCCTGGTTCGACAACGCCCGCCGACTCCGCGAGACACTCACCGAACTCGAAGCCCGCTCACTACGCGTGTTCCTCGACGCCGAGGGCTGATCGGATAATTGCCGAGATATCACCCGGCAGATGTGCGGAACGTCAGTTGGTTGCGCAACTTCTGGGCTTCCCAACGCATGTCGTACTGCCACGTAAAGAAGAGGTCCCCCGACGCGCGTAGCTCACCCTCATGGTGCTGCCAGATGAAGCGCGCCACATCCACGGGCTCGGCAGAACGGCTATCAGCCTCCAGCGCGTCGACGATCCACGTGCCAAGATCCGACTTCGTCGCCATGGCGCTAGCTTGACAGCTCGGGCATTGTCGGTGGGGTGGTGCAAGGTGCAGTTGTGCAGCGCATCGAGAACGAGATGGTCCTCAGCCCCACTGACCTGACCAAGCACCTGGGGTGCCCTCACATCACGACCCTCGACCTGCTCAAGGTCGAGGGGAAGGCGCAGCCCGGCGCGGCTGACGACGCCCTCGAACTGATCTTCAGGCTCGGGTTGGCCCACGAGGACGCCTACCTGCAGTCCCTACGAGACCGCGGTCTGAGCGTCACGATGATCGAGGCTGCCACGGCGGAGATCAGCCGCGCACAGCGCGAGCAGGAGACCGTCCAGGCCATGCAGTCCGGTGTGGACGTCGTCTACCAGGGCACGTTCTATGACGGCGCCTGGGGCGGTCAGGCTGACTTCCTGCTCCGGGTCGAACGCCCATCGGCGTTGGGCGCATGGTCGTACGACATCGCCGACACCAAGCTGGCGCGCAAGCTCAAGGTGCCGGCGTTGCTGCAGATGGCCACCTACGCCGAGCGGCTTGCCGTGCTGCAGGGTGTCCAACCCGAGAGGCTGTACGTCGTCACCGGTGATGGGCAGGAGAGGCCGTGGCGGCTGGTGGACGTCGCGGCCTTCGCCCGCCGCGCGCGTGCCCGACTGCGGGTGGCCGTCGAACAACGACCACAGACGTCACCTGTCCCGGTGGCGCACTGTGGGCAGTGCCGGTGGATCGACCGCTGCGACCAGCAGTGGAGGGACGAGGACGACCTGTCGCTGGTCGCCTTCATGCGGGGCGATCATCGCGAAGTGCTGCGGGAGAAAGGGATCACGACGCTGGCGCAGCTCGGTGGCCTCGCCGCCGACGACCTGCCCACTCAGATCAGCATGGTCACACGCGAACGGCTGGTGCACCAGGCGTCCTTGCAGCTGTGGGAGCGCGAGAACCGAGCGGTGAAGTATGACCTGCTCGACCCCGCCCACCGCAAGGGTCTGCTGAGGCTCCCGCCGCCAGACGCCGGTGACCTCTACCTCGACTTCGAGGGTGATCCGTACGCCGAGGGGGGCGAGGGTCGTGAGTACCTCGCCGGGCTCGGCGATGTGGACCGCGGCTTCACCCCCATCTGGGCGCACAGTCACGACCAGGAGCGCGAGCTGACGATCCAGCTGGTGGACCGCCTGCTGGCGCGGTGGGAGGCCCACCCGGACATGCACGTCTACCACTACGCGCCGTACGAGACGACCGCGCTGAAGCGACTGGTTGGCCGGCATGGCGTCCGCGAGGCGCAGCTGGACCAGCTGCTGCGAGGCGAGCGGTTCGTCGACCTGTACGCCGTGGTGCGGCAGGGCATGCGCATCAGCAAGGGCTCGTACTCGATCAAGAAGATGGAGGCCTTCTACTGGGGTCACATCCGCAACCAGAACCCCGACGTCGCAGACGCGATGGCAAGCGTCATCGCCTACGAGAAGTGGTCGGTCGAACCCGACGACGCCACATTGCCCCAGATCGAGGCCTACAACCGGGACGACGTCCTCTCAACCCTCGACCTGCACCGGTGGCTCGAGCAACGGCGCTCCGAGCTCGAAGGTCTGCACGGACCGCAGCCGCGACCCGCAGACCAGCCGGCCGACCCGGCCCGGCCGCCAGGTGAGATCGAGCTCGCGGAGATCGCGTTGTCTGCCAAGTTGCAGGCCGCGGGCGAGCCGCTTCTGGCCGGCCTGGTGCAGTTCCACCGACGTGAGGCCAGGCCCGCCTACTGGGAGATGTTCCGGTTGGAGGACCTGGACGACGACGAGCTGGTCGACGACAGCGCCGCGCTCGGTGGTCTCACGCAGCCCACCACCGTCGGGACGGTGGCCAGGAGCAAGCTCTACCGGTACGAGTTCCCGCCCCAGGACACCAAGCTCAAGGCCGGCGACACGGCGTACGACGTGGACGACCACACGTCCACCGGCACCGTCCACGAGCTGGACGCGGAGCAGGGCTTCATCATCGTCAAGCGCCAAGCCGCGGCCGTCGCGTCCCGGGGCTTCACCGAGGCGCAGGTGCTGTCCGACCAGGTGATCCGTGGCGCCATCTCGGCCGTCGCCGAAGACCGGCTCGCCGGCCGGGGCTGTTTGGGAAGTGCTCTGCTCGACCGGGTGGCCCCCGCTCAGCTTGGCGACGTCGTACCGGCGGGAATGTCGTTGGACGGACAGGTTCTCGCGGTCCAGGGTCCACCCGGCAGCGGCAAGACCACGGTCGGCGCCGAGCTCGTCCGGGCGCTGCTCGACGCGGGCAAGAAGGTCGGCATCACCGCCAACTCCCACGCGGTCATCGGCAACTTCATCAAGAAGATCGACCGGCCGGGTCTGCAGCGCTGCAACGATGCCGACCAGTTCTGCGGGGCGCCCGGGATCACGCGAGCAGGCAGCACGGCGGACGTCGCAGCCGCTCTTGCGTCCGGGTGCCAGCTGGTCGGCGGGACCGCGTGGTTGTGGTGCGCCCAGGCGGTCGCTGGCCTGCTCGACGTCATCGTCGTCGACGAGGCAGGCCAGTTCTCGCTCGCCAACGCGGTCGGCGTCTCGCGCGCGGCGACGTCCATGGTGCTGCTCGGCGACCCGCAACAGCTCGCGCAACCCACGCGTGCCCTGCACCCCGCAGGCGCCGGGGACTCAGCGCTGGCTCACCTGCTCGACGGGGACGACACCATCGCGCCGGACCGCGGCATCTTCTTGGACACCACCTGGCGGATGCACCCCGACATCACGTCGTACGTCTCTGACCTGTCGTACGACGGCCGGCTGGGTGCCGGCCCTGACCAAGAGCGGCAAGCCGTTGACGCTGGGCCCGGGCTCGCGGGCAGCGGCATCCGCGTGGTCGAGGTCGAGCACCTCGGCAACGCGGCAGCGTCGCAGCAGGAGGTCGGCGTGGTCGCGGACCTGTGGCACCAGCTGATGTCCGGGACCTTCGCTGACCGGGAGGGGGCAGCCAGAGCCCTGACGAGGGACGATGTGCTGATCGTCGCGCCGTACAACAACCAAGTAGGCATACTGCGCCAAGCACTTCCGCAGGCTCGCGTCGGCACGGTCGACAAGTTCCAGGGCCAGGAGGCTCCTGTTGTCATCTACTCGATGACCAGCTCGAGTGCGCAGGACGCGCCACGTGGCGTCGGCTTCCTCTACGACACGCACCGCCTGAACGTCGCGGTATCACGTGCCCAGGCCATGGCCATCGTGGTCATGAGCCCGCGCCTGCTCGACGCGGCCGTCGCCACACCGGGCCAGCTGCGCCAGGTGAACGCCCTCTGCCGGCTGGTTGAAGTCGCGGGTGAGCAGGGCGCCGCAAGATGACGCAGGCGCTGTCCCGACTGCGCTTCGGAGGCCGGGCAGATGAATGAGGCGAGCCGGGTCGGGACGCCGTATGTCGGGTGCGCGCTGCGCCCGCGACGAGGGACCGCGCTGGCGCAGACACGCCGGCGAGTTGCGGCCACAACGGTCACTGGTGGGCTCACCTCGTCAGGCGTCGACCGCTTGCTCAGCACGCTGGCGTTGGACATGATCGGCAGACGCCAACGCGAGAGGCCAGTCGTGGACTACAGCCAGGCCGTCGATGCCTTCTTCGCCCCCCGACCAGCAGGCGCCGCGCTGCCTGAGGCCGTCGTGAGCGCCGGTGCCGCTCGACGGTTGCGCGACGCCTGCGAGCCGATCGCAATGCGCGCAGTGTGGAGCCCCGGAACGAACGCGGCCGTGGCCGCAGAGCCTGGACTTCCTGACGTCGTACGTCGGCGGCCGGGCGGCGAGCATGGGTTCGCCTGTCGGGTACGTCGTTGCTGCGGCGTTCGCGTGGTTCGAGCCCGGTCTGGTCCGCGTCCTGTACGACGCGGCCCTTGCCACCGTGACCCGACAGCGGCTCATCGACCTCCGGGACGAGGCCACGAGGACGAGTCTGCGCGACGTCCTGGACGGTGCCGACCCGACCGAGATCGCCAACCTGGTTGCCGACGCGGTCGAGCCGGCCGAGGGGATGGGCCGCCCACTCTTCAGCGGGTTGCGTGCGCGGGGCCGGCCGGCGGATCCGGTGCGCCGCCTGTGGTGGGCCTGTGACCTGGTGCGCGAGCACCGCGGCGACAGTCACGTCGCCGCCGCGGCGGCAGCAGGCATCGGGCATCGGGCCGGTGCAGATAAACGTGCTGACCGAGCTCTGGGTCGGCATGCCCCTGCTCTCGTACACGGGCACGAGGGGTTGGTCGCCCGAGGTCATGCAGGGCGCAGTCGACCGGCCCGTGGCCGGGTGCGCGACGGAGCGCTGACTGACGCGGGAAGGGTCGTGCGGCTCGAGATAGAGGCTCGCACAGACGCGCAGGAGCAGAGTGTTGTCGACGCTCTCGGCGAGCGGCTGGACCAGGTATGCGCGCGGCTCGACGCCTGGGGCAGCCAGTGCGTCCAGGCGGGTGCGTTCCCAGCCGACGTCCTCAAACGCGCGGCGGACTGACGGCACAGACCGGGTGCCCCGACGTACGCTGACCGGCGACGAGGGGATCCGGCATGGCGCGGTGCATTCCGCTCAACCCTGCGTTCGCGACCGAGTCCGAGCGGCAGGTGTGGGAGCTGCTGCGCACGCAGCTCGGCGATGACGCGCTGATCGTGGCCAACCTGCGGGTGACCGACCACAAGAAGGACCACGAGCTGGACCTGTTGGTCGTCATCCCCGGCACCGGTGCGACCGTCGTCGAGGTCAAGGGCGGCAACGTCTGGCACGACGGTCAGACCTGGCACCAGCAGCGGCGCGGCAAGGTCGCCGCGACCTATCCGGTCGACCAGGCGCGCGACGGCAGGTACGCAGTGCGCTCGTACGTCGAGGGCGACCCACGGTGGCGTGACCCCACTCGCAGCCGGATCCGCTGGGCACATGCGGTCGTCCTGCCCTACACGACGCTGGCTGAGGACTTCGAGCTGCCGGACTGCCCACGCTGGTCGGTGGTCGACAAGACCCAGTTGGGCGAGCTCGGGGGTCTGCTGTGGGACATCGCAGACCAGCAGGAGACTGGCTGCCGACGTCCGGACAACGATGACGTCGAGGTCATCGTCCAGGCCCTTCGTGGGCGGGGGCTGGCGCAACAGAGCTTCCTTACCGCCGTAGCCGAAAATGAGAACCGGGTCGAGCGGCTGACTCAAGAACAGTCCCTGATCCTGCGTGCCACCCAGCTGCTTACGCGGGTCGAGGTGCGCGGGGGAGCGGGCAGCGGCAAGACCTGGCTCGCCATCGAGCAGGCGCGGCGGCTGACCAAGGCGGGGCAACGGGTCGCCCTGATCTGCTACTCCTACGGGCTCACCTCCTACCTTCGCCGGCACGTCGAGACGTTGCCGCGCAAGGAGCGACCGGCGTACGTCGGCGAGTACCACGCGCTCGGGCGCAGCTGGGGTGCGCCGTCAGGAGCCGACGAAAGTGACCGGTCACTGAGCGCCGTCGACCTCTGGGAAGTAGTTCTGCCGCAACGGATGGCAGAGCCGGCGCGGGCGTTGCCGGATGGTCATCGGTTCGACACGGTCGTCGTCGACGAGTCTCAGGACTGCGCTGACAGCTGGTGGCCGGCGCTGCTCTCGGCGTTGCGTGACGAGGAGCCCGGCGGGCTGTACGCGTACTCCGACGAGGGACAACGGTCTTCGCGCTTTCGGTGGCCCGCCGTTGCAGCTGGTGCCGATCGTTCTCGACTGCTCGAGATCGACTGGCGGCCGCCTTGGTCGAGATCACCGAACAGATCAGCGGACTCGAGCGTCAGCTCGACGAGATCGTCGCGAATCCGCGGAGGTCCTTCATGCACCATTCATGCACCGCCCGCTATGTGTTTCGAAGCGTTTAGGTGCCGGAATGAAGCCATGTCACGGCCTCCCACACCCTCACGGACGGCGGATTCCTGCCGTTCTGTGGACCTGGATGTACCTGGCTGTTGGTGCCCCGAGTGGGATTCGAACCCACACTGGATCGGGTTTGAGCCGAACGCCTCTGCCGGTTGGGCTATCGGGGCGGACCGGTCGATGTCTCGACGGTCGCGTGCACGTCATGATGACACAGAGGACTAGGCTAAGCCGCTGTGAGCCAGGATGAGAGCACCGCCGGGAAGCCGGCGAAGAAGACCAAGGACGCCGTCGAGCCGTTCGACCTCGATTTCCGCCCCGAGGAGTCGGCCGATCGGCCGGCCCGAGGCGGGCGCAGCCGTCGCCGCGTCGTCGTCGCCGAGGACGAGGCGCTCATCCGGCTCGACGTCGTCGAGACGTTGAACGAGGCGGGCTTCGAGGTGGTCGGTGAGGCCGGTGACGGCGAGACCGCCGTCCGTCTCGCGACCGAGCTCCGACCCGACATCGTCGTCATGGACGTCAAGATGCCGATCCTCGACGGCATCAGCGCCGCGGAGCGCATCACCAAGGCGCGGATCGCTCCGGTCGTCCTGCTCACCGCGTTCTCCCAGAAGGAGCTCGTCGAGCGGGCGCGGGACGCCGGCGCCATGGCCTACGTGGTGAAGCCGTTCACCCCGAACGACCTGCTGCCCGCGCTCGAGATCGCCCTCTCCCGGCACCAGGAGATCGCCGCCCTCGAGTCCGAGGTGGCGGACCTGACGGACCGCTTCGAGACCCGCAAGCGCGTGGATCGGGCCAAGGGCCTGCTCATGACGAAGATGGGCCTGACGGAGCCGGAATCGTTCCGCTGGATCCAGAAGACGTCGATGGACCGACGGCTGACGATGCGTGAGGTCGCGGA
The DNA here is from genome assembly GCA_016649925.1 of Actinomycetales bacterium. GTDB lineage: Bacteria > Actinomycetota > Actinomycetes > Actinomycetales > Beutenbergiaceae > JAENWO01. The sequence goes on along the minus strand of JAENWO010000064.1, from coordinate 2,516 downwards.
CGCGGTGATCGAGCAGGTGGGCTCGGCCAAGTCCGACGGCTAAGGGTCCGGGGGTCGTTCTATTCTCCTCACCGCTGGCGCCCTCGGCGTAGGGTGGGTGGGTTGTTCCGATCGAGATGTGGGAGGCGGTGAACGGTGGTCAGGATGGGAGCCACTGCGCGCGTCGCGCAGGAGATCGACCTCGATTCAGTCCTTCCTGTGCTCCGGGCCGCGCGTGCGGATTCCCCGTTGGGTGCTCAGATGTGCAGCCCCGACTCCGAGCGCCTCGCCGAACAGTTGCGCGCGTGGTTCGGTGTCCCCGGCAGCAGCCTGGTGGTCGCCGAGCTCGACGAGACGATCGTCGGCCTCGCCCTCATCCAGCTGATCGATGTCAACCTCTTCACCGACATCGCCTACGTGCAGATCGAGGCGCTGTTCGTCGACCCGGAGCACCGCCGCCGTAGCGCCGGTCGCGCGCTGATGAGCCAGATCGCCGTCGTCGCCGCCCGCAGCGAGGCCGAGCGGATCGTCACGATGCCGCTGACCGGGGCCCGCAGCGAGCAGCGGTTCCTCTCCGGGCTCGGCTTCTCCACGGCGGGGTCCCGCCGTATCGCCGACACCGCCGCGCTCCTGCGGCGGCTCGAGCAGACGGGAGCCGGGCGCGAGCGCCGCGGACGGGGGATCGAAGAGCTGATCGCCCGCCGACGGCGCAGCCGGGGTCTTCCCGCGACGCCGCCCCGCGGGATCAGCCTGACAGAGCTCGCCGGGCGCGCCGCTCAGGAGGACGAGTCGAGCACCATGCAGGTCAGGCGCGCCGAGCAGATGCGCCGGCCGGACTCGTCCGCGACCACGATCTCGTAGCTCGCCGTCGAGCGCCCGAGGTGGATCGCCTCGGCCGTGCCGGTCACCCACCCCTCCCGCATCCCGCGGTGATGGGTCGCGTTCAGCTCGATCCCGACGGCGATGCGGCCGGGTCCGGCGTGCAGGTTCGCCGCGACCGAGGCGAGCGTCTCCGCCAGCGCGGCGGTGGCGCCACCGTGCAGGAGTCCGGCGGGCTGGGTGTTCCCCGCGACCGGCATCCGGCCCACGGTCCGCTGGGCACCCACCTCGAGGAACTCGATCCCCAGCTTCTCGATGAGTGTCCCCCGGACGGACGCAGGCAGGGTCGGGTCGGTGGTCGCGACGGGCTCGGAATTGTCGGTCATGCCCCATAGGCTGGCATCTGTGAGTGAGAAAGCGCGACCCCGGCTCCTGCTGATCGACGGGCACTCGATGGCGTACCGCGCGTTCTTCGCCCTGCCGGTCGAGAACTTCTCGACCAGTACGGGGCAGGTCACGAACGCGGTGTACGGGTTCACGTCCATGCTCATCAACCTGTTGCGGGACGAGGCGCCCACCCACGTGGCCGTGGCGTTCGACGTCAGCCGCCAGACGTTCCGCAAGGAGACCTACCCTGAGTACAAGGGCACCCGGGACGAGACTCCCGAGGCCTTCCGCGGGCAGGTGCCCCTCATCGAGGAGGTACTCGCCGCCCTCGCCGTCCCGGCGCTGGGCAAGGAGGGCTTCGAGGCGGACGACATCCTCGCCACGCTCGCCACCCAGGGGCAGGCCGCGGGGCTGGACGTGCTCGTCTGCTCGGGGGACCGGGACACCTTCCAGCTCATCTCCGACGCCGTCACCGTGCTGTACCCGCGCAAGGGCGTGTCCGACCTGGTCCGGATGACGCCGTCGGCCGTGGAGGAGAAGTACGGCGTGACGCCCGGGAGGTACAGCGACCTCGCCGCCCTCGTCGGGGAGACGAGCGACAACCTGCCCGGCGTCCCCGGGGTGGGTCCGAAAACGGCCGCGAAGTGGATCGGGACCTACGAGGGTCTCGACGGGATCATCGCGCACGCTCCGGCCATCGGCGGCAAGGCGGGAGAGAGCCTGCGGGCGCACCTGCCCCAGGTCATCCTCAACCGCCAGCTGAACCACCTGCTGACCGACATGGAGCTGCCCCTGGCCGTGGACGACCTCGCGCGGCGCCCGTTCGAGCGTGAGCAGGTCCATCAGGTGTTCGACGCGCTCGAGTTCCGGGTCCTGCGGGACCGGCTCTTCGCCATGACGCCCGAGGACGTCGAGACGCAGGAGTCGGAGGGCTTCGACCTGGAGGTGGAGCAGCTGCGGCCGGGGACGTTGGCGGGCTGGCTCTCGACCCGCGCGGGCCGCCCGCTGGGTGTGGACGTGCGCGGCTCGGCCACGCTCGGGTCCGGCGACGCCTGGGGCATCGCGCTCGCGGACGACGGCGGTGCCGCGCTGGCCATCGACCTCACGACGATCGGGCCCGAGGACGAGAAGGCCCTGGCCGCGTGGCTCGCCGATCCGGCGGCACACAAGCTGCTGCACGACGCGAAGGACGCGTGGCACGCTCTGGACGGCCGCGGACTGCCCCTCGAGGGCATCACGTTCGACACCGCGGTTGCCGCCTACCTCTGCTACCCCGACCAGCGGAGCTATGCCCTCTCGGACCTGAGCGTGCGGCACCTGCACCGCGAGCT
>JAENWO010000232.1 GCA_016649925.1 Actinomycetales bacterium | reverse complement strand
TTCCTTGGGTCAGCCGTCCGGCCTTCCAGGAGAGCTCCAGTGATCTCATGGCGTTCGACCTCAGAGATCGGCTCGACGGTGATCCGCAGACCAAGCGCGGCTGCTACTTCCGCAAGCGTGCCCAGGGTTGGATTCGAGTTGTCCGAGGACAGGAGCCTCCGGATGGTAGCTGGCTCCTTCTGGATGGCCCGGGCCAACTCAGCCTTGGACAGCCCGGCGGCTTCACGAGCCTCGTCGATGGCGTTCACGACACCATCGATCGTGGCGATCCGCATGGACTCTACGACGTACTCGCGAAGGAACTCCGGGTCCTCAAGATCGCGGGTGAGGTCGTCCCAGAACGCAGTGTTCTTCGTCATCTCTATCACTCCTTTCCCAGAACGTAGCATAAATGTTACACCCAAGGCGAGCGTCGATACCTCGACCAGATGGAGATCTGACATGGAATCCAACCCGCACGACACCGCCCTGGTCGTCACCGACCCCCGACGACGTCGTCAGCGAGAGGGGTGCCACCTGGGGCCTGGCGAACCCGCACAGATCCTCCGCACCGTCGCGCTGGTGATCGGCGCGAACGCGACGTACCGTCGTAGGCGACATACCCACGTTCGAGGAGTGAGTTCCCGTGGCACGTACCTGGTCCCGCTGGCTTCCGGCCGCCGTCGTCCCGCTCGTGATCGCCGGGTCGGTGGCGTTCGCCGCGCAGGCGGGCGCCGAGGACCTGCCCGAGCGCAGCCCCGGGGACGTGCTCGCGCTGCTCGCGGACCGGGGGCACCAGCCGTTCTCCGGGGAGTTCGAGCAGACCTCCGACGTGGGCCTGCCGCAGCTTCCCGGCGGGGTGGAGGTGCCGGGCGGCGACGGTGACGCCGCCGCGGTGACCTCCGCGCTCGAGGCACTCACCAGCGATCACACCGGGCGGGTGTTCGTGGGCGAGGAGCACCAGGCGCGCCTGCAGGTGTTCGACACCTTCGGCGAACGGGACGTGATCGTCAACGGGTCCGACGTCTGGGTCTACGAGTCCGCGGAGAACGCCGCCGCGCACACCACGCTTCCCGCCGACGCCGGCGACCACGCCACCACCGGCGAGCAGCTGACCCCCGACGCCATCGCGGACCGGGTGGTCGAGGCCGCCGTGCCCACCACCGAGCTGAGCGTCCGCGAGGACGTCGAGGTCGCGGGCCGCGCCGCCTACGACCTCGTGCTCACCCCACGCACCGACGCGACGCTCGTCGGAGAGGTCGCGATCGCCGTCGACGGCGAGACCGGGCAACCGCTGCAGGTCACCGTCACCGCGCGTGGCGAGCAGGCGCCCGCCTTCCGGGTGGCCTACACCTTGCTCGACCTGACCGCCCCGGACGCCGACCTGTTCGCCTTCACGCCGCCCGCCGGTGCGGACGTCGAGGAGGTCAGCCCGCCCGCCGAGGCTCTGCAGGGTGACGAGACCCGCAGCCCCGACCACGAGCCGACCGTGATCGGCACCGGCTGGGAGTCGGTCGCCATCATCGAGGCGGGGGAGCGGGCCCTCGCGGACCAGCCGCTCCTGACCCAGCTGACCAGCGCCGTCGACGGTGGGCGCCTGCTCAGCACCGACCTGGTGAACGTGCTGATCGCCGACGACGGCCGCGTGCTCGTGGGTGCGGTGCCGCTCGAGCGGCTCCAGGCCGCGGCCGGCTCTGAGTGAGCGCCACCGCGCCAGCAGCGGAGCAAACGGAGGCCACAAGCACCGAGCTCGCGATCGAGACCAGCGGCCTGACCAAGAAGTTCGGGCAGCAGGTCGCCGTGAACGGCATCGACCTGGCCGTGCCCCGCGGCGCCGTGTTCGGCTTCCTCGGCCCGAACGGCTCCGGCAAGACCACCACCATCCGGGTGATCCTCGGCCTCGCCGCCGCCACCAGCGGGAGCATGCGGGTGCTGGGGCGCGGCGTGCCCGCCGGCCTGGACGACGCGCTGCCGCGGGTCGGGGCGCTGATCGAGGGCCCGGCGTTCTACCCGTTCCTCTCCGGCGCCGACAACCTGCGCCGCCTGGATGCGGCGGACCGGCATGCGAACCCCGCCACGCGCGACGATCGGGTGGCCGCGGCCCTGGACCGCGTGGGCCTGGCGCACGCCGCGAGGAAGAAGGCCCGCGCGTACTCGCTCGGCATGAAGCAGCGCCTCGGCATCGCCGCCGCCCTGCTCACCCCCCGCGAGCTGCTCGTGCTGGACGAGCCCACGAACGGCCTCGACCCGCAGGGCACGCGTGAGGTGCGGTCCCTGATCCGATCGGTCGCGGCCGAGGGCACCACCGTGTTCGTCTCCAGCCACCTGCTCGCCGAGGTGGAGCAGATCTGCACCCACGCCGCCATCATGTCCGTGGGCTCGCTCGTGGCCCAGGGCAGCCTCGCCGATCTGCGCGGGTCCGGGCAGACCGTGGTCCGGGTGACCACGCCCGACGGCGAAGGTGCGGTGGCTCAGCTGCGTCACCTCGGTCTGGACGCGGCTTCGGTGGCACCGCCGCGAGGCGCGGGCCGCGACCTGGATGTGGCGGCGGTCGAGGCGCCGCTCTCCGGCGACGACCCCGCCCCCGAGGACATCGTGGCCGCGCTCGTGGCCGCCGGGGTGCGGGTGCGCGGCTTCGACGTGGAGCAGCCCAGTCTCGAGGACCGGTTCGTTGCTCTCACCGGGGAGGGGTTCGACGTTGCCCGGTGAGAAGTCCCGCACCCACGGCGGCGCCCTGCTGGTCTCGGAGCTGCGCGTGTTGTTCCGCCGCCGGCGCACCTGGGCGATGCTCGCGGCACTGGCATCGATCCCGGTGCTGATGGCCGTGGTGGTGCGCCTCTCCGCCGAGCCGCCGGGCCCGGGGGAGGGCCCGCCGTTCCTGGACCAGGTGACGAACAACGGCATGTTCGTGGCGGTCACCGCGCTTGTGCTCACCACACCGTTGTTCCTGCCGTTGACCGTTGCGGTGGTCTCCGGTGACGCGATCGCGGGGGAGGCGAGCCTCGGCACGTTGCGCTACCTGCTCGTCGCACCCGCGGGCCGGGTGCGGCTGCTTGTGGTCAAGTACGCCTCCGCCGTCGCGTTCTGCCTGGCCGCGAGCGGCACCGTGCTGCTCACCGGCTGGGCTATCGGCGCGGCGCTGTTCGGCACCGGGGAGGCGACGTTGCTCTCCGGCGACACAATCGGCGTGGGTGACGCCGTCGTGCGTTCGTTGCTGGTGGGCGCACACGTGACGATCTGCATGTTGGGCCTGGCCGCCGTCGGGCTGTTCATCTCCACCCTCACCGACGCCGGGGTCGGCGCGATGGCCGCGGTCGCCGTGCTCACCATCGTGGCGCAGGTGCTTGGCCAGCTGGACCAGCTCGCCTGGCTCCACCCGTGGCTGTTCACGCACCACTGGCTCGCGTTCGCCGACCTGCTGCGCGAGCCGATCGTGTGGACGTCGTTCATGCAGAACGCGCTGCTCCAGGCGGCCTACGTCGCGTTCTTCGGCGCCCTGGCGTACGGACGGTTCAGCACGAAGGACGTGCTCTCCTGAGCCGGCAGTCGCCCAGCCCGGGGTGGCGGGCTCGGATCAGTCGGCGCTGATCAGCCTGGCGACCCCGCGCATCACGGCGCGACCGACCGTGTGGCGCAGCTCCTGGATGGGTGGCCGGGTCCCGGTTGCGGGAGTGCTGCCCAGGCGCGGGAACAACCCCATCGCGTTGGTCCGTGCGATCGCGTCCCGGCCCTGCTCGTCAAGGCCCGTGTAGGTCTCGAGTCCGGCCGCGAACAACCTCCCGGCGGTGACCGGCGCGAACGGCCAGTCCGAGCCGAATGTGACGTGCCCCGGCTGGGCGAACGCCAGCGGCGTCGGGAGCGCGGCGGCGCTCGAAGACAGTGCGGTGTCGAAGTAGAAGCTCGAGAAGTCGTCGAGGCTGTCGGCTGCGCTGCGTCCGGTGTCACTTATGACGGCCACCGCCATCCGATGGCTGGCGTAGGGCACGAATCCGCCCGCATGGCTGAGGATGAACCGGATGCTCGGATACCTGCGCCGGATGCCGTTGCGCACCAGCAGGTACGCCGCGCGGGTGGTGTCGAGCAGGAAATCGGCGGCGAACGGCAACACTCCAGGAACGGTGGGACCCGGCAGGTCGGCGGGGTGGATGAACACCACGGCAGAGCGCGCGTCCAGGGCGGCGAACAGGTCATCCTGTCCGGCCTGGCCGAGATAGGTGCCGGCACTGTTGGCCAGCAGCACCACGCCGTCGGCCTTCAGCTCGTCGAGCGCCCGCGTGACCTCGGCGACGGACTCATCGATGTGGGGCATCGGCACGACGGCGAAGAAGCCGAATCGGTCCGGGTGCTCGGAGGTCAGTGCGGCCGTGTGGTCGTTGAGGTCGCGGGCCAGTGCGGCCGCATCGGCGGCAGCGGGCAGGAAGGTGGTTCCGGGCGTGGAGACCGACAGGATCGCGGTCCCGACGGCGAGGTCCGCCATGGCCAGCAGCGACGCCTCAGGGCGTCACTCCGGCAGAGCCCGTCCGCCGGCCTCGGCGATCCCGGCACGCTGAAGGGCCTTGCGGTACTCGGGTGGGATGAGGTGGTGGTGGGTGTCGATGCGCAGCATCGTCGAGGTCCTGTCGGTTGTCGGGATGTCGGCGTCGCTACGGCGAGGCTACTCACCCTGCGCCGCCCGGGCTGGAACACGACGATCACCCGTCCTCCCTCTGGTGCACACGCCGCCCGTCGCCGTAGCGTTCTCGATGCGGGACGAGCACGCCCCGACGCTCGAGGCCTCGGCGCGAGGATGCGTCGGTCTCCGAATTCTGTCGGTCTCCGAATTCTGTGGAGAGGTGCCAGATGAAGGTTCGACGTGGAATATCCCTCCTGACGGGGGCATTGCTGCTGATCGGCGTACAGGCGGGAGCCGCCGTCGCCGACGATCCTGAGGGCGAGACGGTCACCGTCCTCACCTCCGGCCTGGACAGCCCGCGTGGGCT
>JAENWO010000513.1 GCA_016649925.1 Actinomycetales bacterium | reverse complement strand
TCCCACGCCGCCGAGGAGTCTCGCCGGGAGTGGGTGAACGCCAAGCTCGTCGACGCGGGTCGGACCCGCGCGCAGTCCCTCGGGTGGCCCGACGTGTACACGTTCACGAAGGCGCTCGGCGAGCGGGCGGCGGAGGACCTCTGGTCCCCCCATCGCCTCTCGGTGGTGCGCCCGACCATCATCGAGAGCTCCCTCAAGCACCCCTTCCCGGGCTGGATCGACGGGTTCAAGGTCGCCGACCCCCTCATCGCCGCTTACGGGCGTGGCCTGCTCCCCGAGTTCCCCGCCCTTGCGGAAGCCATCCTCGACCTTATCCCGGTGGACCACGTCGTCAACGCGATCCTCGCCGCGGCGGCGTCCCCGCCCCCGGCGGGCGAGCCGCAGTACTTCCAGGTGGCTTCCGGCATCCGCAACCCGCTCCGGTTCGGTCAGCTCCTGCGCCTGGTGCGCGAGTACTTCCGGGCCCACCCCCTGCTCGACGACGAGGGCTCGCACGTGCAGGTCCCGAACTGGACGTTCCCGAACGGACCCGTCGTGGAACGCAGCCTGCGCCGTCGCGAGCGAGCGGTGGACCTCGCTGACCGTGCCGTCGGCCGTCTCCCCGCGAACGAGCGCACCCGCAAGTGGATCTCCTCGATCTACAAGGCGAAGCGCGATCTGAGCACGCTGCGCAAGTTCACCGACCTCTACCAGCCGTATACGCAGACCGAGGTCATCTTCGACGACGCCCGCACGCGCGCGCTGCACGAGGCGCTGCCCACCGAGCGGCGCGAGCAGCACGGTTTCGACGTCACCGAGATCGACTGGGCGCACTACCTGCAGGAGGTGCACATCCCCATCGTCCCCGGGCTGATGCGTGCCCGGGACAAGCGCAGCCGCGCGTCGGGTGCGGGCACCAAGCCCCTTTCGCGGCGCACCGACGTGCTGGCCGTCTTCGACCTGCACGGCACGGTCGCGGCCGCGAGCCTGATCGAGCACTACGTCTGGGTGGAGCTCGCCGCGCAGGGCCCCGGACGGGCGTTGAAGGAGCTCGGCGGCATGGTCGCCCGGTCCCCGGCGTACCTGCAGGCGGAGCAGCGTGACCGCGGCGACTTCATCCGCAGCTTCATGCGCCGCTATGCCGGTGCCAACGAGGACAAGCTGCGCGAGGTGATCGCCACGAAGGTGGCCCCCTCGCTGCGCGCCCGTGTCCTGGCCGAGGCCGTCGAGAGGATCCGCGAGCACCGCGAGGCAGGGCACCGCACCGTGCTCGTCACCGGGCAGATCGACGTCTTCGTCGAGCCGCTGGCCGACATGTTCGACGTCATCGTCGCCGGGCAGATGGAGAAGGACCACCAGGGCCGCTGGACCGGCCACCTCGCCGCCTCGCCGCTCGTCGACGAGGCGCGGGCGGCCTGGCTGCGCCGGTACGCCCGGGACGAGGGCATCGACCTCGCCGACTCCTACGCCTACGGCGACTCTTACGCGGACCGGCCCTGGCTGGAGGTGGTCGGCAACCCGAGCGTGGTCAACCCCGACGCCAGGCTCTACCGCTACGCCCGGGAGAAGCGCTGGCCCGTGCTGAGCTGGACCACCACCTCCGAGGGACGGCTCACCCCGATGCTGCGCAGCATCGGGGGAGGGCGCGGACGATGACGGCCGACACCCCGAGCTCGACGCTGAGCGGCCGGGCCCTCGTCACCGGTGGGACGTCGGGGATCGGGCTCGCCTTCGCCCGGGCGCTCGCGGCTCGCGGCTGCGACCTCGTGCTCGTCGCGCGTGACTCCGTGCGGCTGGACCACACCGCCGAGGAGCTGCGCGCGGCCCACGGCATCGCCGTCGAGACGCTGGTCGCGGACCTCGCCGAGCGCAAGGACGTCGACGTCGTCGCTCGCCGACTGGCCGACGCCGCCGCTCCGGTGGACATCCTCGTGAACAACGCCGGCAAGGGGGTGCACGCCCGCCTCCTCGACGCCGACACCGGTGAGCACGAGCACGCGATCAACCTCATGGTGCGCGCGGTGCTCGTCCTCGGAGGCGCCGCGGGCAGGGCGATGAGCACGCGCGGGCACGGGGTGATCATCAACGTCGCCTCGGTGGCCGGCCTCATCGCGATGGGCGGCTACTCGGCGATCAAGTCCTGGGTGTCGATGTACTCCGAGAGTCTGTCCCTCGAGCTCGCCGGCACCGGC
>JAENWO010000010.1 GCA_016649925.1 Actinomycetales bacterium | reverse complement strand
TTGCGCACTGCGGCGTACTTCACCCGCGCGGCAATCGTCGCGTGGTAATCCTCGTCAGAGATTTTGCCCTTCGCTGCACGATAGTCAACGGTCGCGTCTATGAGGCCTTGCGGCATGCACGGGCAGTACCACCAGCCCTCAACCTGAATCGCCCCCTTGAACTGCGTCTGGGTTCCGAGTTGCGTCTTCTTGTAGTCGGTGACAGGCATGTATCCAAAATCGAAGACCGCCTCATGAAAATTCTCAGTGTCTGCCCCGGCGAAGTACGCACGGTCTCCGAGAAGGTACTTCTTCGGTAGGCCGCTTTCATTCAGAGCGGTTAACGCACGGACACCGTTCTGTCCTGGCTGGCCAGCAGGCGCGTCGAAGGCCATACCCACAAACAGCAGCGGGTGTGTGGCCGCCTTCGACGTGTCATGCTCCGGAGGTCTCGCAGACGCTCGCGGATCCTGCCGAGGTGAGTCGGCCCGCACGCTGGACGCCTCTCACGCCACGGCGGGTTCGGTCTTTTCGCGGACCTCGTCCTCGGTCACGTCCGGTGCGAGCTCGACCAGCCTCAGGCCACCGGCGTCGGGGAGTACGTCGATCACGGCCAGGTCGGTGATGATCCGCTGCACCACGCCCCGCCCCGTGTAGGGCAGCGAGCACTCCTCGACGATCTTGTACGACCCGTCGCGCGCCACGTGCTCCATCAGCACGATCACCCGCTTCGCGCCGTGGACCAAGTCCATCGCCCCGCCCATGCCCTTGACCATCTTCCCCGGGATCATCCAGTTCGCGATGTCACCCGCGGCCGAGACCTGCATCGCGCCCAGGATCGCGGCGTCGATCTTCCCGCCGCGGATCATCCCGAACGACGTCGCGGAGTCGAAGAACGACGCCCCCTTGCGCAGGGTGACGGTCTCCTTGCCCGCGTTGATCAGGTCCGGGTCCTCCTCACCCTCGTAGGGGTAGGCCCCCACCCCCAGGATCCCGTTCTCCGACTGCAGCACCAGCTCCATGTCGTCGGCGACGTAGTTCGGCACCAGCGTCGGCAGCCCGATCCCCAGGTTTACGTACGACCCGTCGGTCAGCTCCGAGGCCGCCCGCGCCGCCATCTCCTCACGCGTCCAGCTCATGCCCGGCTCCTCACGGTCCGCTTCTCGATCCGCTTGTCCGCGGCCTGCTCCGGACTCAGCGCCACCACGCGCTGCACGAACACCCCCGGGGTGTGCACGTCGTTCGGGTTCAGCTCACCGGGCTCGACCAGCTCCTCGACCTCCGCGATCGTGGTCCGCCCACACATCGCCGCCAGCGGGTTGAAGTTGCGCGCCGAGTCCCGGTAGACGAGGTTGCCGTGCCGGTCACCCTTCCAGGCCCGCACCAGCCCGAAGTCGGCCACGATCGCCTCCTCCATCACGTACTCCCGCTCCTCACCCAGCGCATCGGTGAACTTCCGGGTCTCCTTCGGCGGCGAGGACACGACCACGTTGCCCTCCGCGTCGTAGCGCCACGGCAGCCCACCCTCGGCCACCTGCGTCCCCCCACCGGTCGCGGTGAAGAACGCCGCGATCCCCGAACCACCCGCCCGCATCCGCTCCGCCAGCGTCCCCTGCGGGGTCAGCTCCACCTCCAGCTCACCGGAGAGGTACTGCCGCGCGAACTCCTTGTTCTCCCCCACGTACGACGAGATCATCCGCCGCAACCGCTTCGCCATCAACAACCGCCCCAGGCCCCACTCGTCGACCCCGCAGTTGTTAGACACCGCCTCCAGCTCATCGGCACCCGAGGCCAGCACCGCGTCAATCAACACCGACGGGATCCCGCACAACCCGAAACCACCCACCGCGAGCCGCGACCCGCTCCCGATGTCCGCGACCGCCTCCGCCGCACTCCCTACGACCTTGTCCACGCGTGCACTCCCTCTACCGTCGAACGCCGTTGGAGGGCCTCTGCAGGCACTCGTTCGCAACTCGCTGCGCGGTGCTCCACAGCACCCGTTCGGCCTCGCGCATCGAAACATCCGTTCGCGGCTCGACGTCGGTCATCGCGTAGACCCTGTCAAGCCCCATGCGCGCGGATTGCGCGCGCGTGAGGGTGGTCCGCCCCACGACGGCCACGACACTGGCCCCACTCTCGCGCGCGGCGGCGGCCACGCCGGCCGGCCCCTTGCCCCCGAGCGTCTGGGCGTCCAGCGAGCCTTCCCCGACGACTACGAGATCGGCACCCGCGACGACCCGTGCGAAGCCGGAGAGCTCCAACAGCAGGTCGACGCCAGGCTTAAGGCGGGCCCCCAGCAGCGCCAGGGCGGCGTACGCCGTTCCCCCTGCTGCGCCGGCGCTGGGCGCGGACGCCAGATCGGCACCCGTCTCGGCAGCCACGAGGGCGCTCCAGTGCATGAGCGCCTCCTCCAGCCTCCCGACTGTCGCTGCCGAAGCGCCCTTCTGGGGACTGAATACCCGGGCTGCGCCCCGAGGACCGACGAGCGGGTTGTCAACGTCGCAGGCCATGACCAGGTCGGTGCCCCGCAGCCGGGAGTCGAGCCCGCTCACGTCCAGGCGGGCCCCCATCACAAGCGCGGCCCCGCCAGGTGCAATAGGACGCCCCTCCGCATCGAGCACTCTCGCCCCCAGCGCCACCAACAGACCCGCACCACCGTCGGTGGAGGCGCTGCCGCCCACGCCGAGCACGATCCGGTCCGCACCGCGGTCAAGCGCGTCGGCGACCAGCACTCCAACGCCGTGCGTCGAAGCGCGCGCCGCCGTGTGGTCGTCAGGGCCGTCTGGCAACAGTGCCAGTCCGGCCGCGGAGGCCATCTCGATCACGGCCTCCCGCTGTCGGAGTGCGTAGGTCGCCGACACGGGCGTGCCCAACGGGCCGGGGACCTGGCGCACGATCGGGGCGAATCCGCTGCGAACGGCCAGGTCCACGGTGCCTTCACCACCGTCTGCGACGGGATGTTCGACGATCGTTGCCTCGGGGGCGCACGCCCGGAGGGCCGCACCGATGATCCTTGCCGCCTCGCTCGCCGTAAGGCTTCCCTTGAACTTGTCTGGTGCGACCACAATTCTCATCGTCTCGGTCACCGCCGCGTCTCAGGCTGTCACGGCCGACGCGTGACGGGCCGCGAGGTCTAGGTACGTGCGGGCGTTCTCGACAGTCTCGGCCCGCTCCGCGGACCGGACCGTCCGGCGCACCTTTCCCGGAACGCCGGCGACCAGCGACCCGGGTGGGATGTCGGCGCCCTCGAGTTCGACGGTCCCGGCCGCGATCAGCGACCCAGCCCCGATCCGGGCCCCGTTGAGCACGATCGCGCCCATTCCGACGAGCACCTCGTCCTCCACCACGCAGCCGTGGAGCACCGCACGGTGTCCTACCGAAACGCGATCCCCGATGAGGACTGGCAGGCCTGGGTCGGCGTGTAGCACGCAGTTGTCTTGGATGTTGCTGTCCTCGCCGACGACCACGCGGTCTCCGTCGGCCCGGAGCACGCTGCCGTACCAGATGCTCGCTCCCCGTCCGACCCGGACAGCTCCCACGAGTTCGGCCGATGGCGCCACCCACGCGTCGCCGAGGACCTCGGGGATGAGGTCGTCGAGCGAGCGCTGCTTGCCACCCGGTTCGCCCACGGTCAGAGGCTCAGGTCGATCATGACCTTGATCGCCCCGTTAGTGCGGCTGGCGGCAACGTCGAGGGCGGTCGCGAAGTCGGCCAGCGGGAAGCGGTGGGTGATCAGCTCCCCGGCGCGGATCCGGCCGTCTGCGAGGAGGTCAAGCGTTGCGGGCATCTCACCGGCAGATGCCCGGACCCCGACGAGTTCGAGCTCGTCGAGAACCAGTGCGGCGAGGTCGAGGCTCACCAAGTCGGTCGGGATCCCCACGGTGGCGCAGCGCCCTCCCCGCGCGAGCATGCCCAGAGCCATCGGAACCGACTGCGGCGTGCCCGCAGCGTCGAGGACGACGTCTGCCCCGGTCGGCAGGATCTCTCGCAGTCTGGCGGCCGGATCGGGCTCGGCGGTGTCCAGCACCTCGAACCCCAGCTTCTCCACGACGTCAAGGCGCGCTCCCCTGGCCGCGAAAACCACGCGAGAGGCGCCCAGCGCCCGGGCACAGTCGGCTGCAAGGATCCCGACCGGGCCAGCGCCGATCACGACAACCGCTTGGCCCTCCCGCACGCCACCCCGGGTCGCGGTGTGGAAGGCGATGGAGGCGGGGTCGGCGATCGCCGCTTGGTCGTAGTCGAGGGTGTCGGGGAGCCGGAACACGCTTCGGATCGAGTGAACGACGTACTCCGCGTAGCAGCCCTGGGCAGTGTGTCCGTAGTGACTGTGCAGGGCTGGGTTCCCATAGCTCGTGCAGAGGTTGTAGCGGCCCCGGATGCAGTTGTTGCAGAAGCTGCACGGAGCGTGCGAGGTGCCAGCGACCCGGTCTCCTACGGCGAAACCGAAGTCGTCTGCGCCGGGGCCGAGCCCCACTACCTCTCCGGACCACTCGTGTCCGGGAGTGAACGGGTAGTAGGCCGGCCAGAAGCCGGGGTAGTGGCCCTGGATCATGTGGATGTCGGTGCCGCAGATGCCGACCCGCTCGACCCGGCACAACACCTCGTGGGGACCCGGCGTGGGGTCCGGCACGCTGGTGATCGAGAACTCGTTGGGAGCGGTCAGAAGGAGGGCTTGCACGTGGGTCTCGCTTTCTCGGCAGCCGGTCAGACGATGGCAATTGGGTCGAGCATTGAGCCCGTTGCGCCCCTGATCTTCAGGGGCAGGGCAACGAACAGAAACTCGTGGACGGAGTCGCGGGCGAGTTCCTCAAGGTAGATGCACTCGAAGAGATAGATCGCGTTCTCGATCAGAAGCAGGGTGTGCACGGGCTGCGGGTTCGCCGGGCTCCCCAGGTCGGGCGCCGGCTGCACCTCGAAGGTCTCGGTGTCACTGCCGCAGGCGACCACGCCCTGCTCGAGGAGCCACTGGGCGGCGCTCAGGTCAGGACCGGCGGTCACGTGCTGGGCCAGTCGATCGGGGACTGGCCAGTGGGCGAGATAGCCGCTGCGAATCAACACGACATCCCCGGGCCGGACGACCACGTCCTGGTGGGCCGCCACTGCCTGGAGCTCCTCACCCGTGACCGGCTCGTGGGCAGGAAGCGCCTCGACGCCTCGGTATCCGGGCACGTCCAACAGAACCGCTCGAGTGATGAAGGGCGGCAGCTTGGCCCCGTCCCCCCAGGTGGGGCCCCGGTCCCCGAGGTGCTCGCGGGCATTGCCTCCGCCATACCAGTGGTCGTCTTCGCCGATGGTCATGTGTGCCAGTGCATCCACGTGCGCGCCGCTGTGCGACGTGCCGGACACGTTCTCCGCCATGTAACCGAGGTTGACTTCGTTCGCCGGGCCCCACGTCTGGACACCGTCACCGCGCAGCCCCGCGGGCGTCCGGTACATCGCCACCTGGAACGGGGGGTGGGAGCCGAAGAGAGGCATACCGGTGAATCGGGGCAGGGCCAGCGAGTAGACGCGCCCGAGGCTGGGCAGTCCGAGGGCGGCCAGCAGGGCGGCCGGGCTCTGCTCGGCCGCCGGGCCGCGCTCGGGGTCCGACACCATGGCGAACCTCTCCGGTCATGTGCTGGGTGGTTCCCAAGCGATCGAGAATAGAGTAGCATCGATTATCGATCAAAAGGAATGGCTTGGGAGGACGACAGTGCGCACCGCGATCATCACCTGTGCCCCCACGGGGGCAATACACACGCCGTCGATGTCGCCGTACCTGCCGGTGACGCCCGAGGAGATCGCCGACGCTGCCGTCGCGGCCGCCCGGGCAGGGGCCGCGATCGTGCACCTGCACGCGCGGGATCCTCAGGACGGACGACCCACCCAAGACCCGGCGGTCTTCGCCGACCTGCTGCCTCGGGTTGCCGAACAGTCAGACGTGATCATCAACATCACCACCGGTGGCAGCCCGCACATGACCGTCGAGGAGCGGCTGGCCCCGGCCCTGCACTTCGCCCCGGAGCTGGTCTCGCTCAACATGGGCTCGATGAACTTCGGCCTCTACCCCATGCTCGACCGCTATCCGGATCTCCAGCACGCCTGGGAGCACGAGCACCTCGCCGCGAGCAGAGACTTGGTCTTCAAGAACACGTTCGCCGACATCGAGCGCATCCTGCGGCTCCACGAAGAGCAGGGCACACGGTTCGAATTCGAGTGCTACGACGTCTCGCACCTCTACAACCTCGCCCACATGCTCGACCGCGGACTGGTGCAGCCCCCGGTGTTCGTCCAGACCGTCCTCGGCCTCCTGGGCGGTATCGGCTCCGACATCGAGGACCTGCTCCACTTGCGGCGGACCGCCCATCGCCTGCTCGGGCCGGACCACGAATGGTCCGTCCTCGGTGCGGGTGCCGCGCAGATTCGGCTGGGCACGATCGGCCTCGCTCTTGGGTCCAACGCGCGAGTGGGTCTCGAGGACTCCCTCTGGGACGGCCCAGGCACTCTGGCCCGCTCGAACAGCGACCAGGTGGACCGGATCCGCAGCGCCGCCGAGATACTGCACCGTCAGGTGGCAACGCCGAACGAGACGCGGGAACGGCTAGGGCTCAAGGGCAGGTCCGGTCTCCGGCTGTAACTTGTCCAGCAGGCCGTGGACGTGGGGCGTCCCACGTGCGCACCAACGGGTCGGCAGTCGACCCCCGAAGGAGAAACGATGACGCAACCCGGACTCGACGGGGACTTTGGCGGCGAGCTGCTGTCGACGACCGTGAAGCGGCTCCTGCTCGACCGCATCCTGGGTGGCGAGTACGCCCCCGGCGAGCGGATCGTCGAGCTGCGGTTGGCTAAGGAGCTCGGCCTGAGTCAGTCCCCGGTTCGAGAGGCGCTCCGAGACCTCGCCGCCGGCTTGCACATCGTCACCATTCACCCCCGCCGCGGGGCCCGAGTCCGGCTCCCCACCGCCAAGGAGCTTGCCGACGTCAGTGTTGTCAGGTCGGAGATCGACGCCTTGGCCGCACGGCTCGCGGTGGAGACCCTGTCCGAGGACACCTTGTCCGAGCTGGCCGGGCTACTTGCCGAGATGAAGGCTTCCGCCGAGACAGGGGACTTCCGCTCACTCGCGTCCTCCGATGCGAAATTCCACGCGCTGATCGCGGAGTCGTCCGCGAACAGCGCGGTGACACGTGTCTTCGACCAGCTCGAGCCGTTCGCTCGGACCTTCATCACCTTCTCGCTGCCGAACGTCGACGTGAGCAGCATCCTGCGCGAGCACGCCGACATCATGAGCGCGCTCGAGGCCCGCGATGGCGAGCGTGCCAGCCGTGCAGCCCGCGATCACCAGCTGAATGTCAGTCGCCTGATCCGGGAGTCTCAGCCCTGGGCATGACTACCCCGCGGCGCAGGTCCCACAGACGGCCGGCTCCTTCAGCCCGTAGAGCCGCCGCGCATTAGCCCTGAGGATCGAACTCTGCTGGTCGAGCGTCAGCCCACTGCGCCGCACGGTCCCGACCGGGTCGGGCTCCCAGGGGAACGGCAGATCAGACCCCAGCAGGAAGCGCTCGTCACCGCATGAGTCGACCAAGTACCGGAGCAAGCCCGGATCGAGCACGACACTGTCGAAGTAGAGGCGTCGCATCGACGCCACCGCGTCCACGTCGCTCCCCGACCAGCCCAGCTGGTGATTGCGAAGCACGCGCGGAGCCACGGCCACGAACGCCCCGCCACCGTGGCAAGCAACGACGACGAGCTCCGGATGCCGGAGGAGCACCCCCGAATAGACGAGCCGGGTCAGGGCCACCGCGGTCGGGCCAGCTCGGCCCACCGCGTTCTTCAGGCCGGCGCCGACCAGGCTGGCCGGCAGCTCGAGGTGAGTGGGGTGGACCAGGATCGGCATCTTGAGGTTAGCGGCGGCCGCCCAAACGGGCTCCAGCTCCGGCGACCCGAGGTGCAGGCCCGGCAGGTCGGTACCGACCATCGCTCCGCGGAAGCCCTGTTCGTGCGCGAACTCCAGCTCTGCCGCGGCCCGCTCGGGGTGCGACAGCGGAATGGTGGCCATCGGCTGCTGATGTGGAGAACCGGCGCACTCCTCGGCCAGGGCCTCGTTGTAGGCGCGGCTCCAGGCCGCAGAAGCCTCCTCCGGCAGCGTGTATCCGAACAGGTCGGTCCAGGGTCCGAGGAGCTGGAGGGACACGTGTTGGCTCGCGGCCGCCTCGGCGAGCGCCGAGGGATTGAGCATGCTCGGTGGCATCGGGGGGCTCGCCGCCATGCCCGGGAACTGCACGACCGGCGACTCTCCGTCGCTGACCATTCGCACCCCGCGAAACTCCCCCGCTGCGATCCGGTCGACCAATGTTCGCGGGACGGAGTGAACGTGCACGTCGACGGCCCGCAGGCACTCACCCATCGGGGTCCTCGTCCTGCAATGCCGTCCAGACGGCCTCCGGCGTGATCGGCAGCTGCCGTATCCGGACGCCGACACTGTCGTGGACGGCGGCGGCCAACGCCGGGGCCACGGCCAGGATCCCGCCCTCGGCGAGCCCCTTGCTCCCGTGGGGGCCAGGGCCGTCGTGGTTCTCCTGGAAGAGGCTGATCGACTCGACCGGGATGTCGGAGGCGGTCGGGATCCGGTAGTCCAAGGAGCTGCCGTTCAGCAGCCTTCCGGCGCTGTACACGAGCTGCTCGGACAGAGCGAGCCCCATGCCCATCACGACGCCGCCCTCGTCGAGGCCGGTGGCGCGCGGCCGATTGAGGACTCGTCCGGCGTCGGTCACGTGAACCACCTTGTGGACCTCAAGCATGCCTGTCTCCCGGTCCACCGAGAGTTCCACTGCAGTGACAACGGCTTCGAAGAACGGGGTCTTGCCGCCGAGTACGTGACCGGGGTCCGCCGTAGCGCGGAACTGCCCGTGCCCGGTGAGCTCGCCCTGCCCGGCGCCGAACGTGCGCGCCAGCAGGTCGGCGTAGTCCCCCCGCCAGTCACCGGCCTTCACCGTGCCGTCGACCACTGAAACATCCGACGGGTCCACGCCACCGATGGCAGCGGCAAGCTCGACGAGCGTCCCGGTGAGGTCCTGCACGGCCGCCTCGAGCGCCCGGCCCATGTGGACCAGCGACCGGCTGGACGCCGTGAGCGCGTCGAAGGGCACCACGGCAGTGTCCGCCAGCCGCACGCGAACCCGTTCGACCGGCACGCCCAGCCAGTCGGCGACGAGACGGGCGTAGGTGAGCACGGCCCCCTGGCCCATCTCCGACGTTCCGGCCAGCACGGTGACACTGCCGTCGGCGGCCAGACGCACGGACGCCTGAGAAGTCGTCGCGGGCACGCAGCTCTTCATGCCGAAGGCAAGACCGCGACCCCGCCCAAACTTCGGGGGCTGGTCCCAACCCATGGCGGTCCTCGCCATCCTCAGGAGTTCTGGCCAGTCACCGTCGACGGCGGTCTCGCCCTCAACCGTGGGTTCGCCCCTCTCCTTGACGTTGCGCAGGCGGAGCTCGACCGGGTCCAGGCCGAGACGGTCGGCCGCCTCGTCCATTTGGCCCTCGACGGCCATCACCATGTGCGCGGCGCCGAAGCCGCGGAAGGCCGTTGTTGGCGGGGTAGTCGTGTAGAGCCCGCGGGCGGTCACCGCCGCCGCGGGAGTGCGGTACGGACCGCAGGCGTGTAGTCCGGCCTTCGACACAACCCGCGTCGAGATGTCGGCGTACGCCCCGACCAGGAAGTCGGCCTTGACGTGCTGAAACTGGAGCAGCCCATTGGTGTCGAAACCCGACCGGATGCTGACCTCACAGGCCTCGCGCTGGCCGGTGAGGAAGCTCTCCTCGCTGGACAGCGTGATCTTCAGCGGTCGCCCCAGCAGCCGGCTGAAGACCGCCACGGCCGGGCCCAACTTCGGGTATCCCTTGCCCCCGAAACTGCCGCCCAGCGGGGTGGAGCGCACCCGGACCTCGCTCACGGGGAGTCCGAGCATCTCGGCCAGGACCCGCCTGAGCTGGAACGGGTGCTGCACCGTGTCCCACACCGTCACCCCCGCGCCGTCCGGGATCCCGACCGCACTGTAGGTCTCGATCGAGAAGTGGTGAGCGAAAGGCGTGACGTAGGTGTTCTCGAGCACCAGCGTGGACGCGGACTCGGCGGCGGCGAGGTCACCCCAGGCGTAGTCCCACCGCCCCATCACGTTCGCGCCGTCCTTCCTGTCGACCAGGACCGGGTAGCTGTTCGGGTGCAGCGCGGCCGCGGCCAGCGCGGACTCGGCGGTGTGCCATCCATCAAGTGGAACGCGGTCGACGTAGACACGTTCGGCTCCGGCGACCGCGAGGTCGCGGGTGCGTGCCACGACCAGTGCTACGGGTTCACCGCAGTACTTGGTCTCACGGAAGGCGAGCACGGGCTGGTCTCTGACGACCGGGCCAAACCGAGGCGGACCGTCAGGTCCGAAGTCGGCAGCGGTGAATACCCGCACGACTCCTTCCGAGGCAAGGGCCGCCTCGGAGTCGATTGACGTGAGAATTGCGCGGGCCTCCGGCAATCGCACGAACGCGCCGTGCAGAGCCCCGGGGGGTAGCAGGTCGTCGGCAAACTCGAGCACCCCGGTCACCCGGTCGAGCTTGGCGGGAGCGTGATCGCTCATTCCGACCTCGCCTGTGCCGCTTGCTCGATGGCCGTGATGATGGACTCATAACCCGTGCACCGACAGTAGTTGCCCGAGATCGCCTCGTCGACGTCCTCGCGGGTGGGCTTGGGGCACCGTGCGATCAGGGCGGTGGCCGACACCACCATGCCGGGAGTGCAGTACCCGCACTGCGAGGCGTCGGTGGCCATGATCGCCTGCTGAACCACGCTAGGCCCTGGGCCATCGATGCCCTCCACTGTCACGACGTCGTGGCCGTCGGCCGAGGCAGCGAGCACCAGGCAGGTATTGACCGGCAACTCGTCCATCAGCACGGTGCAGGCTCCGCACTCTCCCTGCTCGCAGTTGAACTTCGTCCCGGTGAGGCCACATTGTTCGCGTAGTGCGGCCAGCAGGGTCGTGGATGGGGGAACGGACACCTCGCGGAGCACGCCATTGACGGTGATTCTGTGGACCAGGGTCGCTCTCATGCGTTGCGCTCCTCCCAGCGACGGCCGGCGGTCTCGTTGGCCCGCCGGATGCAGACACCCGTCATGGCGAGCCGGTAGCGGGCACTGGCCCGCAGGTCGCTGATAGGGCTCACGTCGGCGCCGACCGCCTCCGCCACCTGTTCCTCACCCGGAGACTCATCGCCGGACAGCAGGTCTTCCACCGCAGCGAGTCGGCGGATCGTCGGCGCCAGCGAGGCACACGCAAGCCGAACGCCGCCTCTCCTGGCGAGAGCCGCCACCCCGACAAGGGCGAGGTCGACACCGCGGGTGCGGCCCAGCTTCACGTAGGCCGAGCCGTGCCTGCCTTGGTCTTGCAGCGTGACGTGCTCGACCCACTCGTCCGGCTCGAGAGCGGTCTGGCCGGGCCCCAGCCAGAACTCAGCCAATCCCACCTCTCGATTGCCTCGGACGGATCGGACGCCCACCTGCGCGTCGTACACGAGCAGGGCGGGTCCGGTGTCAGCGGCGGGAGAGGCGTTGCAGACATTGCCAACCAGAGTTGCTCGGTTCTGGATCTGGAGCGAGCCCACGCAGCGGACCGCTTCGCGCAAGGCGGCAAAGCGCTTCCGGACGACGGGGTGAGCCTCTATCTCCCAGAGCTGGGTGGCCGCCCCCACCCGCAGCCGGCCGCCGTCGAAGCTGACGCCACGGACTGCGGACAGATCGGCGATGTCGATCACATGGGCGGGACGTCGGGCCGCACTGCGAATCTGGACAAGGAGATCAGTGCCGCCCGCGAGAACGCGGGCAACACCGCGGTGTTGCGCCAGGAGGTCGTCGACCTCCTGGGGGGAACCGGGCCGGTGGTAGGTGAACTCTGCAGCACCTACCGCCGGCCCGGCGAGGACCCGTTGCTCTGTCGATCCGTCAGGCATCCGGGTAGCAGGAGTTGTCGAAGAGGTCGGCCGGCTCGGCCTCGATGGGGTTGCCGGCCTCGGACAGGATCTCCACCCCTTCGGCGATGTCGCTCTCGGCGACCCAGCCGAGCGGCTTGCCCTCGGTGTCGTCGGTGACGAGGAGCTCGAACATGTTGACCAGCTGACCCTTCGCGATTTCGGGGTCGAGGTTGGGGAACTCCTCGACCAGGGCGTCGATGGCGCCGTCCGGGTCCTCCTGGGCAGCCTCGAGACCCTTGTACGACGCACGAACGAATCCGCACAGCATGTCGGAGTCGTTGGCGATCGTGTCATCATTCGCGATGATTCCGAGGTTCATGAGCTCGAAGTCGGAGTCGGACCACAGGATCGTCTGCACACCGCCGGTGAGCTTGGCCACCTGGGGCGAGTGATAGGTGGTCCATCCCAGGATGCCGTCGATCCGGCCGGCGGCGAGGGCCGCTGACTGCGCCGCCTCGGTCATGGTCACGGTGTCCACGGCGCTCGCGTCGATGCCCGCTCGGGAGGCGTAGGCCTCGAACAGTGGGATGTCTCCCTGGTCCATGACCACAGTGGCGCCTTCGAGGTCGGTTGGCTCCTGGATCTCGCTCTCCTCGGCGGTCACGATGGCCAGCGGACTGCGCTGTTCCCACCCACCGACGACTTTGACGGCGGCGCCTTTGCTCCGAAGCACGGCAACCGCGTCGAAGCCAGCAATCCCGATGTCGTCGTCGCCCGCGTCGATCAGGGCAACTGTGGAGTCGGATCCGTTGCCCTCGCCGAACTTGACCGCGAGGCCTTCGTCCTCGTACCAGCCGTTGGCCTTGGCCAGCAGGAAGGGCGCATGCGTGCCGGTGGCGTCGACGTTCAGCCGAACAGAGACTGCCTCGCTCCCTTCAGGCACTTCTTCTTCGTTCGAGCAAGCCGCTAGGAGGCTGGAGGTGACAACGGCTACCGCGAGGAGACTCGCGTTCCTGGTGGTTAAGGCTCGTGTTCTGGTCATGTCACAACTTTCTGTGGTGGTGCTGCCGGGTGCTCCGCACCGAGCGGGGCCTCTGATGGTGAAACGTGCGTGGTGTCAGCCGCCCATCTGCTCCAAGCGTCGGGACCGGCTCCATGGAACGAGCAGACGCTCGAGGATCTCGATCGCGACGTACATGGCGACCCCGATGGCGGCCATGACGATGATGCTGGCGAAAACCAGCTCGGTGTTGAGGCTGCCCATGGCGATGACAGTGAGGTGGCCGAGGCCGCTTCCCGCACCTACGAATTCGCCGACGAGGGCGCCGATGACAGCAAACGTGACCCCCACCTTGAGACCTGCGAAGAAGATCGGAAGGGAGCTCGGGAGTCGGAAGTACACGAAGGTCTGCCAGGTCGAGGCCCCCATGGATCGCGCCAGATGGATCATCTTCGGTTCGAGGTTGTTGAGTCCGGTTGCGGTGTTGACCACGATGGGGAAAAACGCCACGAGGAACGCCAACAGAATCTTGGGAGCGACCCCGAAGCCCATCCAAACCACCAGTAGCGGCGCCACTGCGACCTTCGGAATGACTTGTGAGATCACCAGGACGGGGTAGATCGTCCGTGCGGCGATCTTGGAGAAGGTGAGCAGGACGGCGACTGGGACCGCGACGGCCACGGCCAGGAGGAAGCCCAGCAGACTTTCCTGGAACGTCACCCAACTCTCGTCGAGGAGAATCTCCCGCTTCTCCCAAAGGGTGGAGAGAACATCTCCTGGGCGAGGCAGGAGGAAACGTTGGATACCGAAGACGTGAGTGGCCGCTTCCCACACGAGTAGCAGCATCACCACCGGCAGCATGTAGAGGCCGAACTCTCGCGGCCACAGCCACAGGTCTCGAGGGCTCTTGATCTGCTCCATGCGCTGGCGACGGGCGGGGACGGGACCGGAGGTAGAACCCGGCTCGGTCGGCTTGATGATCTCGGTCACCACTTCAGTTCCTTTCCGCGCTCGCGGTTCCGGAGGCCCAAGCCGTCCGGTCCCGAATCACGCCCATGGCCTCGAGCCGTGATCGGATTCGGCCGGAGAAGGCGGCGAACTCCGGCGTTTCGCGTACCGATAGGTGGCGGGGACGTGGCAGGTCGACGACAAGCTCATCGACGATGTTTCCGGGTGGCGGGCCGAAGACGAGGACCCTGTCGGAGAGCATTACGGCCTCCGCGATGCTGTGGGTGATGAACAGGACGGTGGTGTTCGTCCCGGCCAATAGATCCTGGATGTCGAGTGCCATTTGGTCGCGTGTCATCGCATCGAGGGCCCCGAAGGGCTCGTCCATGAGGAGGAGTGGAGGCTTGTGGACCAGAGCGCGGCAGATGGACGCCCGCTGTCGCATTCCGCCTGAGAGCTCATGGGGGTACTTGTCGGCGAACTCGGCGAGGCCGACCATGTCGAGCAACTCCGTGGCACGGTCGCGCAGGCTTCGCTTGGAGACGCCGCGGAACGCTCCCTGCATGAGGATGTTGTCGAGCGTGGAGTGCCACTCGAGCAGCAGGTCCTCCTGGAAGGCGATTCCTACATCGCTGATCGGTGAGGTCACTTGGCGACCACCGATCTCGACCGTGCCCGTAGTCGGCGAGGTGAGCCCGCTAACCAGCATGAGGAGCGTCGACTTGCCGCAGCCACTCGGGCCCACCACCGACAGAAACTCACCCTGCTGAAGGTCGAAGCTCGTGCTGTCCAGCGCGTGAGTGATGGTCGTTTTCGCCCGGAAAGACTTCGACAGGTCACGAACGCGGATGAACGGGTCCACAGTCTTCTCGTCGTACTGACCGATTGAGGGGGATGACACGGGGCCTCCTGATCGCGAACCATCTAATCGATAATCGATTGATGACGAATGTAGATGCTCGATCTCTGCGTGTCAAGGATCACACCAACGGAATGGGAAGCCAGCCGATCCGAGTTGCGGAGCGCGGCGTTGCAAGCGGGCTTCAGAACTGCAGGCTCCTTGGGGCACCTGCGAAACAGCGGCCGAACCCGTCATCAGTACTCCTGGACGCAATGCCGCCCTGCACAACAGCGACTGCACCGTGTGACGGCGCCTCAGTCGCGCTGAGCCAGTCGACGCCTCCATGGGGAGGACGTGGAGCAGTCCGGATCAGTCGTGATCCGGGGGTGCCTCATTCGGCCGCATGTCGGCGGCGCCCCGAAGGCGCCCGCTCATGCCGATGCAGGCGCCAGCGCATGAGCCAGACCGCGTGGCGGGAGCATCTTCAAGACGCTGCAGATCGCTCCGTTCAGCAAGGACCAGTCCCGCACCTCGGAGTTCTACAAGAAGTTGGGTTTCGAGGACCGTGGCCGCAGTACCCGTCAAGGAACCCCAACTGATCGGCACGATCGTGCCCCGATCCGCTCGGTCATGTCGGCAAGCAGATGCGAAGCAACGCCCGAGGGGCAAGATCGGCGTCATCCAGCTCAGCGGCGATGGCCACCAGTGCGGGGTCTGACTCCTGCCTCAGCGGCCCCTGGCGCGGGCCGTCACGGCGGCACGGCGCGGACCGCTTACGCGGCGCATCAGTGCCTCGACCGGGCCGCTCCCGCGCCGCCGACGCCAGGGAGTGGCCGCCAACACGACCACGGCGAGGTACGCGACCGCTACGACGGTGGCGACCCCCAGCCTCCAGTCGGTGACGCGCGCGAGCAGTGGGAACAGCAGGGCGTGACCGACGTAGGCCGAGAGCGGCATGCCGCCCGCCACCACCAGCGGTGACCATCTGCCGGCCTCGCGAGGCACCCACCTGAGGCACGCTGCCAACAGCAGCAGGCACAGACCGGTGGTCGACACCAGCGCGGCGACCGGCTCGATGGGGCCGTTCACCTTCGCCACGTCGAGGCCGCCGAGGCCGCCGAGACCGCCCTCGAGCGCCAGGACGACGAGGCCGGGGACCGCCAGCAGGGCGCCCAAGCCGGTCACCGCGCGTACGAGGGAGCGATCGGTGAGGTCACGGCGTCCGACAACCAGTCCCACACAGAACAGCGGGACCATCTCGCCGAGAACGAGCAGCACGTTGGTGAGTGTGTCGTCAGCCGACGGGTTCATCGCGAGACGCAGCACCCCCGGCACGGCCACCAGCAGCGCGACGGCGAGGAGCATTCGGTCACTGAGTCTGACCAGCAGCACCGCCAGGACGAAGAGGACCCCGTAGAAGACGAGGATCAGGTCGCTCCAGCCCGCAAGGGCGAGCGCCACCCCGAGGACGGTGAGGAAGGCCGCGCGGCGCAGCAGCACTCCCGCACCGACATCCCGCTGCCGAACGAGGAGTGTCGCCTGCCATGAGCATGGGACGGTGCTGAATGGTTTTCTGCCAAGGTCACGGGACCACTTGGATTGCCAGTTATGGGACCACCCGGCGCGCCTTGTCGATGGGTCCTCAGTTTGCTCGTTGAATCGCCAGGTTGTGTTGTCAGACGTGGAGGTCATCAGCGGTGGGATTCAGGGAGGTCAGTGTGGTTGAGGTGCGAGAGGTGCTCCGGGGTTGGCTCGAGGGGGCCGGTCTGCGGAAGGTCGCCGAGCGGTCGGGGGTGGACCGCAAGACCGCCCGGCGTTATGTCGCGGCGGCCGAGGCCGCGGGCCTGTGTCGTGAGGCCGGTGTCGAGGCGCTCACCGACGTGCTGGTCGGTGCGGTGGTCGCCGCGGTCCGTCCGGCCCGGCCGAATGGGCATGGTGCTTCGTGGGGTCTGCTGCTGGCCCGGGAGGAGCAGATCAAGAAGTGGGTTGCTGGCGGTGACGGTCAGCCGCCGTTGTCGATTGTGAAGATCGAGGAGCTGCTCGCCCGGCAGGGCTGCGTGGTGCCCTATCGGACGTTGCACCGGTTCGCGGTCGAGCGGTGCGGGTTTCGGGTCAAGTCCACCACGATGCGGGTCGCCGATGGGGAGCCCGGGGTGGAGTGCCAGATCGACTTCGCCCAGATGGGATTCATCATCGATGCGGAGACCGGGAAGAAGCGTCGGGTGCACGCGTTGATCTTCACCGCTGTCCTCTCGCGGCACATGTTCGTGTGGTTGACCTACTCCCAGACGTTGGTCGCGATGATCGCCGGTTGTGAGGCTGCGTGGGAGTTCTTTGGCGGCGTCTTCAAGGTCCTGATCCCGGACAACCTCAAGGCCGTGGTCACCAACGCCGACGCGGTGAACCCACGGTTGAGTGCCGGCTGGTTGGACTATGCCCAGCACGTCGGGTTCGCCACCGACCCTGCGAGGGTCCGCACCCCTCAGGACAAGCCTCGGGTCGAACGAGCGGTGCAGTTCGTGCGCGGCAACTTCTGGGCTGGGGAGACCTTCACCGACCTCGACGACGCCCAGGCCCGAGTCACCGCATGGTGTGCCGAGCGGGCCGGGATGCGGATCCACGGCACCACCGCCGCCCGGCCGGCAGAGATGTTCACCGAGGTCGAGGCGCCGTGCCTGCTCACCGCCCCAGCGGCTTATGACGTGCCGGTCTTCACCCGGGTGAAGGTGCATCGCGACTTCCACGTCGAGGTCGCCAGAGCGTTGTACTCGCTGCC
>JAENWO010000113.1 GCA_016649925.1 Actinomycetales bacterium | reverse complement strand
GCGCGGCCGCTGCGACCTCCGCGCGCATCGTGTCCACGCTGATGCGGGCACCGGCGGTGGCGAGGGCTTCGATCACCGGGATGACGCGGGCGAGCTCCTCCGCGGGCTCGACACGCACGGCACCCGGCCGGGTGGACTCCCCGCCGATGTCGAGGATGTCGGCGCCCTGGACGAGGAGGTGGCGTCCGTGCGCTATCGCGACGTCCCGCTCGAACCACTGCCCGCCGTCGCTGAAGGAGTCAGGGGTGACGTTGACCACGCCCATCACCTGCGTCCTCGCGCTCACACCGCTCACCCTATCGGCGGATCCCGACGCCGAAGCGGTGGACAGGGTCAGCCCCTCGCGATGAGGCTCATCGCCTCGGCACGCGTGGCCGTGTTGCGCATCATGCCGCGCACGGCGGACGTCACGGTGCGCGAGCCGGGCTTGCGCACGCCACGCATGGACATGCACAGGTGCTCGCACTCGATGACGACGATCACGCCGCGGGCGTCGAGGAGCTTGACCATGGCGTCGGCGACCTCGGTGGTCAGCCGCTCCTGGACCTGCGGCCGCTTCGCGTAGACGTCCACGAGCCGGGCGAGCTTGCTCAGCCCCGTCACGCGACCGCTCGCGGACGGGATGTAGCCGACGTGCGCGACACCGTGGAACGGCAGGAGGTGGTGCTCGCAGGTGGAGTACACCTCGATGTCGCGGACGAGCACCATCTCCTCGTGCTCGATGTCGAAGAAGGTCTGCACCACGTCCGCCGGCTCCTGGCGCAGGCCCGCGAAGATCTCCGCGTACGCCTTGGCCACCCGGCGCGGTGTGTCCCGCAGGCCCTCCCGCTCGGGATTCTCCCCGACAGCGACGAGCAGATCGTGCACCGCCCGCTCGACGCCCTCGGCGTCATACGGCCGGGTCACCACGGAGACCAGCTGGCCGGCCGAGTCGCGCGCCAGGCCATCACTGCGGTCCCGCGCCAGGCCATCACTGCGGTCCCGCGGGACGCCGTCGTGCGCCGTCGCCTCGTCGCGGATGTCCTCGGTCACGATGGCTCCTGACTCAGTAGTGCTGGCCGTCGGCGTCGATCCAACCCTCGGGCGGGACCTCGACGATCTCCTCCGCGGGGTGCTCGTCGTCGCCCGCCGCGGCCGCCTCGTCCTGCGGGAGCATCGGCTCGACGCCCGCTCTGATCTCAGCCGGCGACTGTACCGGCGGGAGGCTGCTGACGGCGCGGTGCTGGCTGGAGAGCCACACCGGGCGCGGGCCGCGCTTCGTGATCGGGATGAACACCTCGGCGAGCTCGGCCTGGTTCAGCGTCTCCCGGTCGAGCAGGGCCAGCGCGAGGTCGTCCAGGACGTGGCGGAACTCGGTGAGGATCTCCCACGCCTCATCGTGCGCGGAGTCGATGAAGCGGCGGACCTCCTCGTCGACGAGCCCGGCGACGTCCTCGGAGTACTCCCTCTGGTGGCCCAGGTCGCGCCCGAGGAAGACCTCGCCGTCGGCCGTGCCGAGCCGGAGCGCGCCGACCCGCTCGCTCATGCCGAACTCCTTGACCATCTTGCGCGCGGTGGCCGTGGCCTTCTCGATGTCGTTCGAGGCGCCCGTGGTGGGGTCGTGGAAGACGAGCTCCTCGGCCACCCGGCCACCCATCGCATAGGCGAGCTGATCGAGCAGCTCGTTGCGGGTGGTGGAGTACTTGTCCTCCGACGGCATCACCATCGTGTATCCGAGGGCGCGGCCGCGCGGCATGATCGTCACCTTGGTGACCGGGTCGGTGTAGCGCAGCGCCGCAGCCACGATGGCGTGGCCGCCCTCGTGGTAGGCGGTGAGCTTGCGCTCCTTCTCGTTCATCAGGCGGGTACGTTTCTGCGGCCCGGCGATGACCCGGTCGATCGCCTCGTCGAGCTCGTGGTTGCCGATCTGCGTCCCGCCCATGCGCGCGGTCAGCAGGGCCGCCTCGTTGAGCACGTTCGCCAGGTCCGCACCGGTGAAGCCGGGTGTGCGCTTGGCGACCATGTGCAGGTCCACGTCGGGAACCAGGGGCTTGCCCTTGGCGTGCACGACGAGGATCGCCTCGCGGCCCCGCAGGTCCGGGGCCTCGACGGCGATCTGCCGGTCGAAGCGTCCCGGGCGGAGCAGGGCCGGGTCGAGGATGTCGGGACGGTTCGTCGCCGCAATCATGATGACGTTCGCGTTCACGTCGAATCCGTCCATCTCGACGAGGAGCTGGTTCAGGGTCTGCTCGCGCTCGTCGTGCCCGCCACCGAGGCCCGCACCGCGGTGCCGCCCGACGGCGTCGATCTCGTCGACGAAGATGATCGCCGGGGCGTTCGCCTTCGCCTGCTCGAACAGGTCCCGCACACGGGACGCACCGACGCCGACGAACATCTCGACGAAGTCCGAGCCGGAGATCGCGTAGAACGGCGCCCCGGCTTCGCCCGCGACGGCGCGCGCCATCAGGGTCTTGCCGGTTCCGGGCGGGCCGTAGAGCAGCACGCCCTTGGGGATCCTGGCGCCGACCGCTTGGAACTTGGCGGGGTCGGCGAGGAAGTCCTTGATCTCCTCAAGCTCCTCCACGGCCTCGTCCACGCCGGCGATGTCGGCGAACGTGACCGTGGACTGCTCCTTGGTGACCTGCTTCGCCTTGGACTTGCCGAAGTTCATCATCTTGGAGTTCCCGCCCTGCATGCGGGAGAGGATGAACCAGAAGACGCCGACGAGCAGCACCACCGAGAGCAGCGTCATCAGCAGGCTGGACCACCACGGCGACTGCGGCACCACGGTGTTGTAGCCACCGGTCGGGGCCGCGGCCACGATCGCCGCCGCGACGGAGTCAGCCTGCGGCTGGGCGTAGTAGAACTCGACGTCCTTGCCCTTGTTCTCACCGTCGACGACGTAGTCCTCGGCGAGCGTGAGGTTGACGCGCTGGAAGCCGTCATTGATCTGGGCCTGCTCGACGGTGGCACCCGCGAGGAGCTCCATGCCCGCCGACGTGTCGATCGCCTGCACGCCCCCGCCGGACATCAGCCGGAAGCTCGTCCAGATCAGGATGAGCGGGACGAGCACCCAGATGAGCGGCCCGCGCAGCAACTTCTTGATATTCATACCTGATGTGGGGCCCGCGGCCCCGTCCCTCCTGTTCGCAGTTCTAGACGGTGACGGTATACGACGAACCCAAGAATCCTTGCGCCTGTTCGCCTACGGCAGTAGCCCCTGACCGGGCGCCGGCGCCCGGCGCGGGCGGCGGGCCGGCGATCAGCCCTGGTAGACGTGCGGCGCGAGCGTGCCGACGAACGGCAGGGTGCGGTACCGCTCGTCGTAGTCCAGGCCGTAGCCGACGACGAACTCCGTCGGGATGTCGAAGCCGACGTAGCGCACGTCGACGTCCACCTTCGCCGCGTCCGGCTTGCGCAGCAGGGTGGCGATCTCCACGGAAGCGGGGTCGCGGCTGCGCAGGTTCGACAGCAACCAGGAGAGGGTCAACCCGGAGTCGACGATGTCCTCCACGATGAGCACGTCGCGGCCCATCAGGTCGGTGTCGAGGTCCTTCAGGATACGGACCACGCCGGAAGACTTGGTGCCCGAGCCGTAGGAGGAGACCGCCATCCAGTCCATCGTGACGTCCGTGTGCAGGCGGCGGGCCAGATCTGCCATCACCATCACGGCGCCCTTGAGCACCCCGACCAGGAGCAGCTCCTTGCCCGCGTAGTCGGCGTCGATCTGCGCAGCCAGCTCGTCCAGCCGGGTCGCGATCTGCTCCTCGCTGAGCAGGACGTTCTCCAGGTCCGTGCCCATGTCGGTGGCGTCCACTCAGCTCTCCCGGTCCTCGGTGTGTGGGGGTCTCTCGGGCGTCGGAGCCTGGACGGGACTGGTCGTCCGCGCCGAGGCGCCACCGCGCACCACAAGCCTGCCACATGCGCGCAGGGCCTCCGTCGGTCCGGGCAGGTGGACCGGGCCCTGGCCGTGCCAGTCGGTGAGGAGGCGGTCCATCGCGCGGATGTGGACGTCCGCCAGGTCGCCTGCGGGGGCACCCGCGTCGAGCGCCGCGAGCCGGAGCACCCGACGGCGCAGCGCCGGGTGCGTCGCTACCAGCATCGCCACGTCAAGCAACACCCCCGCCACCCCCGCCACCCCGGCACGCGAGTGCTGGCGATTCATGTCATATCTCGGGATATGACATGAATCGCCAGCACTCGCGTGCCGGGGTTCGGCCCGGACGGCCTCGTAGAGGGTGGCCGCCGCCTCGTCCAGGTAGTCGGCGTCGTCGCGCGCCAGGGCGGCGGTCCGCGCCAGGGCAGGGACGACGGCGAGGCCCAGCGCCGCCTCGAGCGCCGGCAGCACCCGCTCCCGCAGCGCGGCGCGCGGAAGCGCCGCACCCGCTGCCGTGCGCAGCGGCCCGTCCAGGGCGTTCGTCGGGTCATGCCACACGGCGAGGCCGAGCTCCTCGCACGCCGCGAGCGTCTCGGCCCGGCGCACGCCCAGCAGGGGCCGAAGGAACACCCCCCGAGTCGTGGCCATCCCCGCCAGGGACCGGGTGCCCGAGCCGCGCGCGAGGCCCAGCAGCACGGTCTCGGCCTGGTCCTCCAGCGTGTGCCCGAGCAGGACCGCGACGGCCCCCGTCCGCGCCGCTGCACGTTCCAGGGCGGCATACCTCAACGCGCGGGCACCGCCCTCGGGGCCGGCCCCGAGGGCGCGGTCCTCCTCCCCGGGCGACTCCACCCACACCGGCTCCAGACCCAACCGCGCGCAGACGGCGACGGCCCGGTCGCTGACCTCCCGGCTGCCGCGCTGCAGCCCGTGGTCCACGCTCACCGCGCCCGCCCGCAGCCCGAGCCGGGGCGCGACGAATGCGGTCGCTGCCGCGAGCGCGAGCGAGTCCGCACCACCGGAGCAGGCGACGAGCACGAGGTCACCCCGGGAGACGCCGTCGGCCACCGTCAGCTCGCGCAGCGCGGAGCGGAGCGCCGTCCGGATGGCGGCGACCGAGGCTGGGAGAGTGGGCACCGCCGCGTCAGCCGTGCACGCGGCGCACCCAGGCACCGGGGTCTGCGATCTCCTCACCGCTCGGCAGGTTCGCCGGCTCGGCCCAGACCGCGTTGAGGCCCTCGTGCCCGCAACGCTCCATGACGCCCCGCACGAACGAGGCGCCCTCCCGATACTGGGCGAGCTTGGAGTCCATCCCGAGCAGCCGGCGCAGCACGGTGTCGAAGAGCCCGTGCCCGGCGCGCCGCACCTCGAACGCCGCGCGGATCCGGCGCACGGTCGGCACCACCTTCGGGCCGACGTCGTCCATCACCACGTCGGCGTGCCCCTCGAGAAGGGACATCACCGCGACCGAGCGGCCCATCACCTCCTGCTCCTCCTCGGTCAGCACCGCGCCGAGGAGCGCGCCACCGGAGGACGCGCTGGCCGGGCCGTCGGACCCGCGCAGGATACGGGGCAGCACCTCGAGCAGGCCACGCATCCGGTCGCCGGCGTCCTTCTCACGCAGCAGCGTGGTCATCAGCTCGGTCATCGAGGTCTGCAGGTGCTCGGCCAGCCACGGCGCGGCCGCGAACTGCAGCGCGTGCGTCTGCTCGTGCAGGCACACCCACAGGTGGAAGTCGCCCGCGTCCAGCGCCAGCTCGCGCTGCACGTGCAGCACGTTCGGGGCGACCACGACGAGCCGGCCCACCCCGCCGGGGTTCGGCGTGAACGGGTCGAACTGGCCCAGCACCCGGCTGGCCAGGAGGGACAGGACGGCGCCGAGCTCCTCACCCGCGACGCGCGCACCACCGGGCACCTTGGGCTCGGGCAGCGTGTCGCCGAGGAGGTGGCGGAACATCTGGAGGTTGCCCTCGGCCCAGCGGGGCCGGTCGATCACGTAGACGGGCCCGCGGGCTGCGCGTTCCGCGGCCTCCGTCAGGCCGGTCACCTCACCGACGAGCTCCGGGGACCGGTGAGCGGCCGCGCGGATCGAATCGACGAGCTCGGCGGCTTGACGGCGGTCCACCTTCGGGCCTGGGCGCACGAGCGAGGCGGCCCGACGGCGCGCCAGGTCCCAGTCGACCGCGGGGCGGGTCATCGGTGCGCCCCGTCCGGGTCGCCGTCGTCCTCGATCAGTACCTCCCCGCCGAAGCGTTCGCACAGCCCGCGCGCGAGGGTGCGGGCGTACCCGGCGGCGAGCTCGGCCGGGACGGCCGGCAGGATGTCCCACCACAGGACGCCGAGCGTCCCACGCAGCTGCAGCTGGCCCTCGGGGCGGCCCGAGACGAAGACGTGGGAGTGGTAGGAGCCGTCGCCCCACCGGTCGACGTGGGCCCTGGCCACGTACGGCAGGTGCTCGACGAGCCGGGCGAGGTGGACGAGCAGCTGCCCCTGCTCCGCCGCGTCCCCGTCGCCGAGCTCGGTGAAGTCGACGTGCTCGCGGATGGTCAGGAGCACCTCGACGGGGACACCGCTGGGGTCCATCAGCGAGACCCGGAAGCGCTCGTTGCGCCAGATCCCGCGGTCCCAGCTGCTGCAGGTGGAGCAGTCGGCCGCCGCGACGCCGCGTCGCTCGGGCTCGGGGACCACGGGCGGGTCGAACACCCGCACGCGCAGGTTCTCGGGCTCGTACGGGAACGTCGTCCACGCCGCGGTCTCCTGCGGCCCGAGGCGGCCGTCCGGCCCGACGTGCGCGAGGACCCGTTCGTAGTACTGCGTCGGCGTCAGCTCCATCACCCCACCCTACGGAAGGCCCGACGGCTGAGCCTCCTCGAAGCGGCGGGCCGGTCCCGGTCACGGCTCGGATCCCGGCCGGAGCGGCCGCGGACAGCAGCCACCGACAGCGGCCGCGGACAGCCGCGATCGTGGCCACGACCGCGCAGAACGGGCACGACCGCGCAGAACGGGGTGGCCGGACTGAGCAGAACCGATCGGCTCGAGCGGGCGGCGCCTCAGGAGCAGCCGCAACCGGCCAGCCCGGCGGCCCAGTCGTCGATCGCCAGGCGTGCCTGGTAAGCCGCTCCGCGCTCGAAGTTGTTCGCGATGAACGCGAACGCCAGGAGACGGCCGTCCGCTGTCACGACCAGCCCCGCGAGAGAGACCACCTGCGGCAGGGTGCCGGTCTTGGCCATCAGGACACCGGCGGCGTCCGTGTCGGCGAGCCGCTCCGCGAGCGTGCCCTCGAGGCCGGCCACCGGCAACGCGTGCACCACCGAGAGGAGCTCCGGATGGGAGCCGTCGGCGATCAGCCGCACGGCCTGCACCAGCGAGCGCGGCGTGACGGTGCTCAGCGAGGACAGGCCCGAGGCGTCCACGAGGTTCATCCCGGTGGTGTCCACGCCGAGGCCCGTGAGCACGTCACGCACGGCCACGCCGGCCCCGGCGAAGCTCGTCTGCTGCCCGAGGGCGTCCGCCGTCATCCGGCCGAGCACCTCGGAGAGGATGTTCTCGGAGTGCTGCAGCGTGTACGCGACGACGTCGCGCAGCGGGGCGGACTCCACCGATGCGAGCTCGGCGGCGCCCGACGTGGC
>JAENWO010000480.1 GCA_016649925.1 Actinomycetales bacterium | reverse complement strand
TGCGGCCGGGGCGGTGCGGCCGGGGCGGTGCGGCCGGGGCGGTGCGGCCGGGGCGGTGCGGCCGGGGCGGGCCGGCGCTGCGTCAGGCGTACCCGCGGGAGCCGGATGGCACGGTGCTGCCGTTCCGGCGCGTATTCGTCGTGGCGCGCCGGGCCTGACGCACTACTCCCACTCGATGGTGCCCGGCGGCTTGCTCGTCACGTCGAGCACCACCCGATTCACCTCCGGTACCTCGTTCGTGATGCGGGTGGAGATGCGGGCGAGCACGTCGTAGGGCAGGCGCGTCCAGTCAGCCGTCATAGCGTCCTCGGAGGAGACCGGGCGCAGGACGATCGGGTGGCCGTAGGTGCGGCCGTCGCCCTGCACGCCCACGGAGCGCACGTCGGCCAGCAGCACCACGGGACACTGCCAGACCTCGCGGTCGAGGCCGGCGAGGGTGAGCTCCTCGCGGGCGATCGCGTCCGCCGCGCGCAGCGTCTCCAGGCGCTCGGTCGTGACGTCCCCGACGATGCGGATGCCGAGGCCGGGCCCGGGGAACGGCTGACGCCACACGATGGTCTCCGGCACGCCGAGCTCGAGCCCGACGGCGCGCACCTCGTCCTTGAACAGGGTGCGCAGCGGCTCGATGAGCTCGAACTGGAGATCGTCCGGCAGGCCGCCGACGTTGTGGTGGGACTTGATGTTCGCGGCACCTTCTCCCCCACCGGACTCCACGACGTCCGGGTAGAGCGTGCCCTGGACCAGGAAGCGGACCTCCTCGCCGTCACCGTGGGCCTCGGCGTGCGCGTCGGCGACCACCTCGCGGGCGGCGGCCTCGAAGACCCGGATGAACTCCCGACCGATGATCTTGCGCTTGGTCTCCGGGTCGCTCACGCCGGCGAGTGCGGACAGGAACCGCTCCTGGGCGTCGACGACCTTGAGCTTCACACCGGTCGCGGCGACGAAGTCCTCCTCGACCTGCTCGGCCTCGCCGGCGCGCAGCAGGCCGTGGTCGACGAACACGCACGTGAGCTGGTCACCGATCGCCCGGTGCACCAGGGCCGCCGCGACCGAGGAGTCCACCCCGCCGGAGAGCCCACAGACGACCTTCGCGTCACCGACCTGCGCGCGGATCGCGGCGACCTGGTCGGCGATGACGTTGCCGGGCGTCCAGTCCGGGCTCAGCCCTGCGCCGTCGTACAGGAAGTTCTCCAGGGCGCGCTGGCCGAGCTCGGAGTGCTTGACCTCCGGGTGCCACTGCACGCCGTAGAGGCGCCGGGCCTGGTCCTCGAACGCCGCGACCGGGGAGCCCGGCGACGTGGCCAGGACCGAGAAGCCCTCGGGGGCGGCGTGGACCGCGTCGCCGTGGGACATCCAGGTGGTCTGACTGGCGGGTGACCCCTCGAGCAGGATGCCGGTGGTGCCGACCGAGACGGGGGTGCCGCCGTACTCCCGGGCCCCCGTGTGCGCGACGGTGCCGCCAAGTGCCTGGGCCATCGCCTGGAAGCCGTAGCAGATGCCGAGCACCGGGACACCCGCCTCGAACAGTGCCGGGTCCACCGCGGGAGCGCCGTCGGCGTACACCGAGGACGGCCCGCCGGAGAGGATGATCGCCGCGGGGTTCTTCGCCAGGATCTGCTCCGGCGTGAACGTGTGCGGCACGATCTCGGAGTAGACCCGCGCCTCGCGGACGCGGCGGGCGATGAGCTGGGCGTACTGGGCGCCGAAGTCGACGACGAGGACGGGCCGGGGGGTCACGCTCGGTGCGGTCACACGCTCAAGAATAGGGCCCGACGGCGGAGCTCAGGCCTTGGCGGAGCGCGCCGCCAGGGCCTGCTCGAACCAGCCCTTGGCCCGGTGCTCCATGACGAACGAGAGCGCGGGGACGACGCCGCCGGCGATCATCGCGACGATCCGGCCGAACGTCCACCGCATCCGCGACCACAGGTCGAACACCGTGACGGCGTAGATGACGTAGATCCAGCCGTGCGCGAACGCGACCCACGAGCCGATCACCGATCTCGGTGAGCCGTTCGTGTCCACGCCGTTCGCGTGGAACGCGTACTTGAGTACCATCTCCAGGCACAGCAGCAGCAGCATCCCGCCGGTGACGAACGCCATGATGCGGTAGCGGCCGAACGAGGCCCGGTCCTTCGCGTCCGTGGTGGCAGGTCTCGTGGCATCGGCTGCGGTCATGCCCCCATTCTCACCTCACGCGGCCGCGGTGCCGAAATCGTCCGACGACGGCGCACCCCGCGAGGAGACACCTGCGGTCTGGGAGGACACCCCCGTCGCGACAGTGCCTCTTACGACGGTTGCTCTCCACGCGCACGGGTCCTGTCGCGGCGGCCATGTGCGCCCGACCGCCAACATGTGCGCCCGACCGCCAACATGTGCGCCCGACCGCCAACATGTGCTGCCGACGGCGGACGGGTGCGCGACAACGCCGCCGTGACACCCTGAGGCCCCAGAGAGGGGTGAGGA
>JAENWO010000035.1 GCA_016649925.1 Actinomycetales bacterium | reverse complement strand
TCCCAGATGATCCGGGGGCGCAGCTCGGCGAAGTCCTCGCTGGGGTACCGGCCGGCGAGCATGTCCAGCACGGCCCGCAGGCTCACCTCGCCGAGCTCGGCGAACGGTGCCGAGCGCCGCACGAGCGCGGCCAGCTCGGTGACGTCCCAGGTGTCCACCGCCGACATCGCGACGATCTGCTGGGCGAGGACGTCCAGCGGGTTCATCGGGACCGTGATCGCCTCGATCCGGCCCTCGCGGGCGCGCACCGAGGTCGTCGCGGCGGCGAGCAGGTCTCCGCGGTGGGTGGGCAGCACCACGCCATGGGACAGCGCGCCCACCTGGTGACCGGCGCGGCCGATGCGCTGCAGGGCGCTCGCCACCGAGGGCGGCGAGCCGACCTGGACGACGAGGTCCACCGCGCCCATGTCGATGCCGAGCTCGAGGGAGGAGGTCGCGACCACGGCCGGCAGCTGGCCCGACTTCAGCGCCGACTCGATGCTGGTGCGCTCCTCCCGGCTCATCGACCCGTGGTGCGCGCGCGCGATGATGGCGTTCGCGGGCAGTGCGGCGGCGGTGCCGGACTGGCCGGGGACCTGCGCGGCCCACATCGACCCGGTGTCGGTGGCCGGCACTGGGCCATCGGCGCCATCGCTGCCGTGCGCTTCGGGGACGCCAGCCGCCTCGACGAGCCGTTCGGCCTGGACCTCGTTGATCCGGGCGGTGAGCCTTTCGGCCCCACGCCGGGAGTTCGTGAACACGATCGTCGAGTGGTGCGAGGTGATGAGGTCGACGACGCGCTCGGTCACATGTGGCCAGATCGACCCGCTCGAAGGGCGCGACCCGGGGAGAGGGCCCGCCGCCGCCCCGGAGAGGTCCGGCCCGTCGACCGCCGCGGCCCCGGTCCGCGAGTCCGCAGCGCTGGGGTACCCGGCGAGATCGCTCAGATCCGGGACCGGGACGACGACGTCGATGCGCAGCTCCTTCTCCACGTGCGGCTGCACCACCTGGGTGGTCCGGCCGCCGTCGGAAGGGCTCCGCGCCCCGGCCAGGTAGCGGGCGACGGTCTCGACGGGCTGCACGGTGGCGGACAGCCCGATCCGCTGCGCCGGGGCGTCCAGCATGGCGTCCAACCGCTCGAGGGAGAGCGCCAGGTGCGCCCCGCGCTTGTTCCCGGCGAGGGCGTGCACCTCGTCGAGGATGACGTACTCCACGCCGCGCAGACCCTCGCGTGCCGCGGAGGTGAGGATGAGGAACAGCGACTCCGGCGTGGTGATGAGGATGTCGGGTGGTCTCGTGCCGAAGGCCCGGCGCTCGGAGGCCGGGGTGTCACCGGTGCGGACGCCGACGCGGACGTCGTTGACCGCGACGCCGAGGCCGGTGGCGGCGCGTGTGATGCCGACGAGCGGGGACCGAAGGTTCCGTTCGATGTCGGCCGCGAGGGCCTTGAGCGGGGAGATGTAGAGGACCCGGCACCGGCGCTCGCGGTCGGCCGGAGGCCCGGCGACGAGCAGGTGGTCCAGGGCCCACAGGAACGCGGCGAGGGTCTTGCCCGAACCGGTCGGGGCGACGACCAGCGCATGGCGGTGGGAGGCGATCGCTTCCCACGCTCCCGATTGTGCCGCCGTCGGGGCGTCGAACGCACCGGAGAACCAGGCGCGGGTGGGCTCGCTGAACCTCGCCAGCCCAGCAGCGTTCGGCTCGGTCACCACGGTGCTCATTGTGCCGTCTGCCACCGACAGCGCATGCGCGCTGTGCCGCGCCTGCGCGGAAGGCATGGTCGGATCCCGCACCCGATCGGCCACCGGTAGCGAGAGAGGACACCTTGAGCGCGTCGGGCAGACTTGCGGAGCGACGGTGCGCCTTCCGTTCGAGAGGACACGTGCAGCGCGAGATGACACCGGGCAAGGTGTGCTGCGGCGTCGGCGGTGTGTTGCGGCGTCGGCGGTGTGTTGCGGCGTCGGCGGTGTGTTGCGGCGTCGCCGGTGCGCTGCCGCGGTCCGGGCGATCCACGCGGGCGGGAAGCAGGTTCCGGACCTCGGGCTACTCTGACGACGTGAAGCACTCGGAGTTCTGGGCCGCGATGGAGGACATCTTCGGGCGATACGCGTCCTCCCTGGCCGCGGACCTGGTGCTCGCCCCCCTCGGTGGCCGGACGGTGAACGAGGCGCTCGCGGACGGGGAGCGCCCCGACCGCGTGTGGGAGGCGATCTGCGTCGTCAATGAGCTCGACGACTCCGTCCGTTGGCACCACCGCCGTCAGACGCACCGCGCCTCCTCCTGAACCCCAGCCGCCGCCGGCTGCCTCCATAGTAGCTTACTAGCATTGGCGCGCGTCGGTAGTGTGCGCGTCGGTAGTGTGCCCGTCATGCCCCTCATCCACGCGGCCGGCCTGCGCAAGACGTTCGGCGACTTCGTCGCGGTGGACGACATCGACGTCGACGTCGAGGAGGGGGAGTCGTTCGGCTTCCTCGGCCCCAACGGCGCCGGCAAGTCCTCGACCATGAGGATGATCGGCTGCACCTCGCCGGTCTCGGGCGGCGAGCTGCGCGTTCTCGGCATGGACCCGCTCACGCACGGCCCTCAGGTCCGGTCGCAGCTGGGCGTCGTGCCCCAGCAGGACGCGCTCGACGAGGAGCTGACCGTCGCCGAGAACATGCTCGTCTACGGCCGCTACTTCGGCATCGACCGGGCCGTGGTCCGGGAGCGCGCCCGCGGCCTGCTGGAGTTCGCCCAGCTCACCGAGAAGGCTGACTCCGTCGTCGAGGCGCTCTCCGGCGGGATGAAGCGACGCCTGACGATCACCCGCGCGCTCATCAACAACCCTCGACTCCTTCTGCTGGACGAGCCCACGACGGGGCTGGACCCTCAGGCCCGCCACATCCTGTGGGACCGGCTGTTCCGGCTCAAGCGTGAGGGCGTCACCCTGGTGCTGACCACCCACTACATGGACGAGGCCGAGCAGCTGTGCGACCGGCTCGTGGTGATGGACCACGGGCGGATCGTGGCCGAGGGGTCGCCCCTCTCGCTCATCGCGCAGCACGCCTCGCGCGAGGTGCTCGAGCTGCGCTTCGACGTCGCTGACCACGCCGAGCGCCTCGCCGACGTGCACGATCTCGCGGACCGGGTGGAGGTGCTGCCGGACCGGCTCCTGCTCTACGTCGACGACGGCGACGGCGCGCTGGAGTCGGCGACCGCACGTGGGATCCACCCGCTCTCCGCGCTCGTCCGCCGCGCCTCGCTCGAGGACGTCTTCCTGCGCCTCACCGGGCGGAGCCTGGTCGAATGACCGAGCGGACGACGGCGTCGCTCCCCTCGGGCGGCGAGCTCACCACGGACCCGGGCTCCGCCGTCGGCGGTGGCTGGCGCTCGGTCCTGGGATACTGGCTCGCGATCTACCGGAGGATCTGGCCCTCCACCGTCATCTCCTCGTTCCTCGCACCCCTGCTCTACCTGGCTGGGATGGGGTACGGGCTCGGCGCGCTGATCGACTCCGGAGACCGGACGGCGGTCCCTGGCGTGCCCTACGTCGCGTTCGTCGCGACCGGTCTGCTGGCCGCGCAGGCGATGCAGACCGCGGCGGCCGAGACCACCTACAGCGTCTTCGGTGCCATCAAGTGGCTGCGCACCTACGAGGCGATGCTCGCGACGCCGCTGCGGGTGGTGGACCTCGTCCGCGGGCATCTCGCCTACCTCGCGCTCCGGCTCACGCTCGTGACCACGATCTTCGTGGGCGTCGCCCTGACCCTCGGCGCGATGCGCGGTTGGCTCGCGCTCGCCGCGATCCCGGCCGCAGTCCTCGGTGGGCTCGCGTTCGCCACCCCGATCTACGCCTTCACCACGCTGCAGCGCAGCGACGAGGGCTTCAACATCCTCAACCGGTTCGTCATCATGCCGCTGTTCCTGTTCTCGGGGACGTTCTTCCCGCTGGGCCAGCTGCCCACCGTGCTGCAGGCGATCGGCTGGGCCTCCCCGCTGACCCACGCCGTCACCCTGACCCGGGCCCTCGGCCTCGGGCCGGGCACCCCGATGTGGATCACGCCCGGACAGGCGGCGCTGCACGTCGGCTACCTCGCGCTCTGGGCGGCGCTCGGATACGTCGCCAGCGTCCGGCTGCTCCGTCGTCGGATGGTGGTGTGATGAGCCAGGTCAGGGCCGAGCGGGCACGTGCGCGGCTACCGCTCCCGATCGCCCTGTCGCAGCCGGCGGCCCTGGTCGAGCGGAACATGCGCTCCGCCCGCCACGGCTGGCTGACGTTCGTCTCCGGCTTCTTCGAGCCGGTCTTCTACCTGTTCGCGATGGGGGTGGGTATCGGCGCCCTGATCGGCTCGGTGAGCGTGGGCGGCCGCGAGGTGCCGTACGGGATCTTCGTGGCGCCCGCGCTGATGGCGACCTCCGCGATGAACGGCGCGATCTACGACTCCACCTCGAACGTGTTCTTCAAGCTCAAGCACTCCAAGCTCTATCGCTCGGTGCTCTCCACGCCCCTGCGCCCGATCGACGTGGCGGTGGGGGAGATCGCCTGGGCGCTGCTGCGCGGGCTGGTGTACTCGAGCATGTTCCTCCTCGTGGCGACCATCGGCGGCTTCGTGATGTCCTGGTGGTCGCTGCTGGCGATCGGCGCCTGCACGCTCATCGGGCTGGCCTTCGCCTCCGTGGGGATGGCGTGCACCACCTACATGCGCAGCTGGAACGACATGGACTACGTCCAGCTCGCGATCCTGCCGATGTTCCTGTTCTCGGCGACGTTCTACCCGCTCAGCACGTACCCGCCGGCGCTGCAGTGGGTGGTGCAGGCGACGCCGCTCTACCACGGCGTCGACCTCGTGCGGGGGCTCATGATGGGCGACCTCCACGTCGGCCTGCTCTGGCACGTGGCCTACCTCGCGGCCTTCGGCGCGCTCGGGTTGTGGGCCACCACACGTCGCGTCGGCACGCTCCTGCTGACCTGAGCAGTTCCCTACCCCCGACGGCGGAGGTCGCCTCCGGTCGGTGACGTGACCACCTCCGCGGGATCCGCCGTCCTCCGCCGCGAACGCGCGGGAGAACGTGAACGCGTGCGCGCGGTGATCAGCGCCGCGTTCGAGGGCGAGGTGCCGGGGAGGGCCACCGGGGGAGGGCCACCGGGGGAGGGCCACCGGGGAGGGCCACCGGGTCGCGGACCTGGAGCAGGCGCTGCGTACGGCGGTGTGCGGACGGGACGGGCTCGCAGCTCGTGCGGCACGCGCTGGCGGAGGTCGCGGCGGGGTCGCTGCCGCTCGTCTTCCTCGAGGGCTCTCCGGGCTACTACCCGCGGTTCGGGTTCGTGCCAGGACGAACCCTGGGTATCACGGCGCCCTCGGTGCGGATGCCCGACGCGGCGTTCCAGGTGGTGCGCCTTCGCAAACAACGAGGCCCACCGGGCGGTCGTGTCCTCGCTGAGGAGCCCCGCCGCGAGGAATCCGAGGGCGACGCCGAAGGCCACGAGGGCGGCGAAGATCGTCCGGGTCCCGCCGGCGGCGCGGGCGAGCTCGAAGCGGTCCTGGGCGTCGAACGGGGTGGAAGTCACGACAACTACTCTTCCGTCCCGGCGTGTCGCTGGCATCGAACGGTTGTTCGCCTAGAGTTGTGCACAGTCGAGGACGGACGGGTGCCATCCACAGCCAGTGGGGGCGTCCGGCCGGATGTCAGTGGTCAGACATAGCCTCGTCGCAGGTTGCCGCTCGGAGAGGGCGGTTGCCTGAAGAGACCAGCCCCTTATCCGTTCGCGGCGGCGCTGCACGGTGAACCTCATCGCGCATCTGCCCAGAGAAAAGTGAAGGTGACACCATGGCTGTTCCCATCGCAGATCGCAGCAAGGCCCTCGAGGCCGCCCTGAGCCAGATCGACCGCGCATTCGGCAAGGGTTCGGTGATGCGTCTCGGCGACGACACGCGTCCCCCCGTCGCGGTCATCCCCACCGGCTCCATCGCTCTGGACATCGCCCTCGGCATCGGCGGGCTCCCGCGCGGCCGCGTGGTCGAGATCTACGGGCCGGAGTCCTCCGGCAAGACGACGGTCGCCCTGCACGCGGTGGCCAACGCCCAGCGTGCGGGTGGCATCGCGGCATTCATCGACGCCGAGCACGCGCTCGATCCCGAGTACGCCAAGAGGCTCGGCGTCGACACGGACGCGCTGCTCGTCTCCCAGCCGGACACCGGTGAGCAGGCGCTCGAGATCATGGACATGCTGATCCGCTCCGGCGCGATCGACGTCGTGGTCATCGACTCGGTCGCGGCACTCGTGCCGAAGGCGGAGATCGAGGGCGAGATGGGCGACAGCCACGTCGGCCTCCAGGCCCGGCTGATGTCCCAGGCACTGCGCAAGATTACCGGCGCCCTCTCGTCCTCCGGCACCACCGCGATCTTCATCAACCAGCTCCGTGAGAAGATCGGAGTCTTTTTCGGCTCACCCGAGACCACCACCGGCGGCAAGGCGCTGAAGTTCTACGCCTCGATCCGCCTGGACGTGCGCCGTATCGAGACCCTCAAGGACGGTGGCGAGGCGGTGGCCAACCGGACCCGGGTCAAGGTCGTGAAGAACAAGATGGCCCCGCCGTTCAAGCAGGCAGAGTTCGACATCGTCTACGGGGAGGGTATCTCCCGCGAGGGCAGCCTCATCGACATGGGAGTCGAGCACGGCATCGTGCGCAAGTCCGGCGCCTGGTACACCTACGAGGGTGACCAGCTCGGCCAGGGCAAGGAGAACTCCCGTAAGTTCCTCAAGGACAACCCGGACCTCTCCGACGAGATCGAGCAGAAGCTCAAGAACCTGCTCGGGATCGGCGTCAAGCTCGAGGCCGTGCCCGAACCGCCCGCGGCGGTCGATTTCTAGACCGCATGGAAGC
Source organism: Actinomycetales bacterium (assembly GCA_016649925.1). GTDB lineage: Bacteria > Actinomycetota > Actinomycetes > Actinomycetales > Beutenbergiaceae > JAENWO01. Next base: position 5,658 of record JAENWO010000035.1, on the reverse strand, counting down.
CCAGGATCGCGACCAGTCCGGCGGCCCCAGCCGGCGCGGAACGCGTGGCCGCCGATTCTCGGGAGCCGGTGATCGGGGGAGTGAGCCCCCGATCACCGGAGCTGCGGCGCAGGACCGTGAGCCCGACCCGGAGTCGGTGGCGCGTTCGATCGCGCTGCGCATGCTGACCGGTGCGCCCCGCTCGCGGGCCCAGCTCGAGGAAGCGATGGCGAAGAAGGACGTGCCCGAGGACGTCTCGGTGCGCGTGCTCGACCGGTTCGAAGAGGTCGGGCTCGTCAACGACGTCGAGTACGCCGAGATGCTGGTGCGCACCCGCCGCAGCGAGCGAGGGTTGGCCAAGCGCGCGCTCGCGGCGGAGCTGCACGCCAAGGGCGTCGACCGTGACGTCGCCGAGAGGGCGCTCTCCGTGGTCCAGCCTGAGGACGAGGAGAAGACGGCGCGCGAGCTGCTGCGCCACAAGGCCCGCCCGAGCGTCGGGCTGGAGCGCGACAAGCGCCGTCGGCGGCTCGTCGGGATGCTCGCCCGCAAGGGCTACTCGCCCTCGCTCGCGCTCCGCCTCGTGGACGAGGTGCTGGGCGAGGAGGGCGGCGGGACGGACGAGGACCCGTACCTGCGGGGCTGAGTGCGGTGGCCCTACCGGTGCTCGAGGCCCCGCTTGGCGGCCGCTGTGCCGGACTGCTCCAACCCGATCGTCGTCACGGTGTTCGGCACATCGCCCACCCGCGTCTTGCCGGACGTGGCGCCCCCGACCCGCCGCGCGAGGAACTCGGCGAACCGGGAGAGCGAGAAGTTGATCAGGATGAAGATGGCCGCCGCGACAAAAAGCGTCTGCAGGATGTTCGTGCCGTCGGTGCCGAGCAGCCGGGAGTTTCGCAGCAACTCGGCGTAGGCGATGTAGTAGCCCAGCGCCGAGTCCTTGAGGATCACCACGAACTGGCTCACCAGCGAGGGCAGCATCGCGATGAGGGCCTGCGGCAGCTCGATCGACCTGATCGACTGGTTCCGGGTCAGGCCGATCGCCAGGCCGGCCTCGCGCTGGCCCTTCGGCAGCCCGTGGATGCCGGAGCGGACGAGCTCGGCGATCACTGACCCGTTGTAGAGGATCAGCGCACCGACGACGGCGACGAGGGAGGTCATCTCCGCCGGGATGAGTTTCAGCTGGTTCAGCGCGAGCCATCCGGCCACCATCATGATGAGCACGGGAACGGCGCGGAAGAACTCGACCACGATGCCGCAGAACCATCGGATCGCCCGGCTGCCGGACAGCCGGCCGACACCGAACAGCAGACCGAAGACCATCGCACCGACGATGGAGTAGGCGCCCGCGACGAGCGTGTTCTGCAGGCCGGGGAGGATGTAGTACTGCCAGGAGCGCGACGTCAGTAGGGGCTTCCACAGCGCCGGGTCCAACTGGCCCCTCGCTCCCAGCCGGGAGATGACCAGGTAGAGGACCGTCAGCAGGAGCAGGACGCCCACTGCGTTGCCGATGGCGAAGTTGCGTCGTGCCCTCGGGCCGGGCGCGTCGAAGAGTACGTTCTGGGTGCTCATCGGACCACCGCCAGTCGTCGGGACAGGTACGTCGTGAGTAGGCCGACCGGGATGACGATGATGACCCAGCCGATCGCGAACGTGAGGAAGATCCCGATGATGACGTCGGAGCGGAACTCGATCATGGCGGCCATCAGACCGGCGGCCTCCGCGACGCTCGCGGTTGCGGCGACGGTCGTGTTCTTCGTCAGCGCGATGAGGGTGTTCCCGAGCGGGGCGATGGCGCCGCGGAACGCCTGCGGCAGGATGATGATCCGAGCGGCGGGCAGGAAGCTCAGCCCGATCGACCGGGCGGCCTCGGCCTGCCCCACCGGCACGGTGTTGACCCCGGAGCGCAGTGCCTCACAGACGAAGGCCGCGTGGTAGACGGACAGGCCGAGCACGGCGAGCCGGAAGAAGTTCTCGTCGAAGTTGGGCGAGAAGGACACCCCGAGCTTGGACCACAGCGCCAGGACGCCGAAGACCATGATGACCGTCAGCGGGGTGTTCCGCAGGACGTTGACGTACCAGGTGCCGGCGAGCCGCAGCGACGCGATCGGTGAGATCCGCATAAGTGCGAGCGCCGTGCCGATGACGAGGGAGAAGATGGCCGCGAAGAACGTGAGCTTGATGTTCATCCAGAACGCCAGGGGGACGTTGTAGGTCGCGAACAGATCAGCGAACTGGCTCAGGTACTCCGACAACACCCCTCCTCTCTGCTCAACGGCGGCAATCGTCGGCAGTGGGGGCGGGCGTCGTTGCCCGCCCCCACGACGTCCGGACGACTAGCTGCAGGCCATCAGCTCCGGCGGGTTCGTCTCGGCGTTGGCCGTGTAGCCGGTGCCCTCGGTGTTGGCGGTCACCGCCTCATCCCAGCTGCCGTCCTCGACCATGGTGGTCAGTGCGGCGTTGATCTGCTCGCAGATCTCGACGTCACCCTTGGGGATGCCGACTCCATAGTTCTCCGTGGAGAACGGGTTGCCGACCACCCGGACCTGACCGGCGTTGCCCTCCTGCGCGGCGAGGCCGGCGAGGATGATGTCATCGGTCGTGACGGCGTCGACCGTGCCGTCACGCAGCAGGCCCACGCACTCGGCGTAGCTCGGCTGCTCCACGAGCTGCACGCCCTCGGCGTAGTCGGTCTTGATGCGCTCGGCGGACGTGGACCCCGTGACGGAGCACAGGTTGCGTCCCTCCAGGTCCTCGGGGCCGGCGATGTCGGTCTCGTCGGTGCGGACCAGCAGGTCCTGACCGGCGACGAAGTACGGGCCGGCGAAGGAGACGGTCTCGCGGCGGGAATCGGTGATGGAGTAGGTGGCGAAGATCATGTCCACCTGGCCGCCGGCCAGCAGGTTCTCGCGCTGCGCGGAGGGGGACTCCACCCACTCGATCTGGTCGGCCGAGTAGCCGAGGGCCTCGGTCACGTAGGTGGCGACGTCGACGTCGAAGCCCCTGTACTCGGAGCCGTCCTGGAAGCCCAGGCCGGGCTGGTCGAACTTGATGCCGATCCGGATGGTGTCGCCGGCCGCGGCGCCGTCGGTGGCATCACCGCTCGCGGTGGTCTCGCCGCCCGCGCCGGTGTCGGTGGTGTCGTCGGGTGAGCTCGCCGCACAGGCGGACAGGGTGAGGGCTCCGGCTGCGGCGATCGCGGCCAGGGCCATTCGGGTGCTACGCATCGTTGTTCTCTCCTTTGTGGGTGGGCAACTGGTGGGCTGCGTCCGTGGGTCGGTCAGTGGGTGAGGATCTTGCCGAGGAAGTCCTTGGCGCGGTTGCTCGTCGGGTGGTCGAAGAACTGGTCCGGGTCGGCCTGCTCGACGATCTGGCCGTCCGCCATGAAGACCACGCGGTCGGCCGCCTTGCGGGCGAAGCCCATCTCGTGGGTCACCACGAGCATCGTCATGCCCTCCTTGGCGAGAGCGACCATGACGTCGAGGACCTCGTTGACCATCTCCGGGTCCAGTGCCGAGGTCGGCTCGTCGAAGAGCAGGACCTTCGGCGCCATGGCGAGCGCGCGCGCGATGGCCACGCGCTGCTGCTGGCCGCCGGAGAGCTGAGCCGGGAGCTTGTCTGCCTGGTCCGCGACGCCGACCCGCTCGAGCAGGCCCAGGGCCAGCTCCCTGGCGTCCTTCGGCTTCATCTTCTTGACCTTGATCGGCCCGAGCGCGACGTTGTCGAGGACCGTCTTGTGAGCGAACAGGTTGAAGGACTGGAACACCATGCCGACGTCGGCCCGCAACCGGGCGAGTGCCTTCCCCTCCTCGGGGAGGTCCACGCCGTCGAGGGTGATGGTGCCGCTGTCGATCGGCTCCAGCCGGTTGATCGCGCGGCACAGCGTCGACTTGCCCGAGCCGGAGGGTCCGATCACCACCACCACCTCGCCGCGCGAGACGGTGAGGCTGATGTCCTTGAGGACGTGCAGGGCGCCGAAGTGCTTGTTGACGTCCGTCAGCGCGACCAGGGGTTCGCCGGTCGGAGCAGGGACTCCTCCACCGCGCCCTCCGGCAGGTATGACGGGAGTCACAGAACTGTCAGCCATGAGAAGCAACCTAGCGGGTGATCATTCACCTGACGGACGTCCGGAGGTAACAGTGCGGACACGATCACACGCAGTTGTCCAGGGACCGAGGTCCCACTCGGCCCCCGGGCGACGTCGCACGACGCCGTAGAATCACCGATCATGACCGCCGACCTGACCCGCCCGCGCACCTACCTCGTGCGCACGCTGGGCTGCCAGATGAACGTGCACGACTCCGAACGCATGTCGGGTCTGCTCGAAGCGGCGGGCTACGTCTCGGCCGAGAGCCACGGCGCCGGGTCGCTCCTCGCGGAGGCGGACGGCGCGGACGTCGTCGTCATCAACACGTGCGCCGTGCGGGAGAACGCCTCGGACCGGCTGTACGGGAACCTCGGCCAGCTCGCCAGCCTCAAGCGGGAGCGACCGGGGCTGCAGATCGCCGTCGGCGGGTGCCTCGCCCAGCAGGACCGCGCCGGCATCGTCTCCCGCGCCCCATGGGTGGACGTCGTCTTCGGGACGCACAACATCGACGTGCTGCCGGTGCTGCTCGAGCGCGCCCGCCACAACGGCGAGGCGCAGGTGGAGATCGAGGAGGCGCTCAAGGTCTTCCCCTCCACCCTGCCCACCAGGCGGGAGAGCGCGTTCGCGGCGTGGGTGTCCATCTCCGTGGGCTGCAACAACACGTGCACCTTCTGCATCGTGCCGCACCTGCGCGGCAAGGAACGTGACCGCCGGCCCGGTGACGTCCTCGCCGAGGTGGCGGCCGTCGTCGCAGAGGGTGCCATCGAGGTCACGCTGCTCGGCCAGAACGTGAACTCCTATGGCGTCGGCTTCGGCGACCGGGGCGCCTTCGCGAAGCTGCTGCGCGCGTGCGGCCGGATCGAGCACCTCGAGCGGGTCCGCTTCACCTCCCCGCACCCGGCCGCGTTCACGGACGACGTGATCGACGCGATGGCGCAGACCCCGAACGTCATGCCGCAGCTGCACATGCCGCTGCAGTCCGGGTCGGACCGCATGCTGCGAGCGATGCGACGCTCGTACCGAAGCGACAAGTTCCTCGGCATCCTGGACCGGGTCCGCGCGCAGCTGCCCGACGCCTCCATCACCACGGACGTCATCGTCGGCTTCCCGGGAGAGACGGAGGAGGATTTCCGGGCCACGCTCGACGTCGTCGAGGCGTCCCGCTTCGCCAGCGCCTTCACGTTCCAGTACTCCCAGCGTCCCGGGACCCCGGCGGCAACGCTACCCGACCAGGTACCCGCGGAGGTCGTCACCGAGCGCTACGGCCGGCTCCAGGCGCTCCAGGAGCGGATCAGCGCCGAGGAGAACGCCCGCCAGGTCTCTCGCACCGTCGAGGTCCTACTGTCAGAGAGCGAGGGGCGCAAGGACCCGGCGACCCGCCGCCTCAGCGGCCGGGCGGCCGACAACCGGCTCGTCCATGTCGGCGTGCCCGACGCCGTCGCGAGCCTTCCCGAGGAGCAGCGTCCCCGGCCGGGCGACATGGTCACCGTGGGGGTCACCAGCTCGGCGCCGCACCACCTGATCGCCGACTCCGGCCTCACCGGGGGCGTCTTCGCCGTTCGCCGCACGCGCTCCGGGGACGCGTGGGCCGCACG